>CAXTDG010000022.1:0-17034 GCA_964242675.1 uncultured Chitinophagaceae bacterium | reverse complement strand
CAACAACCCGCTGATCACATCACCACCATACTAAAAGGCTTGCAGGATGCTGCACCAAAAGGCGTTGCCATTGATTTTTGCGATGTGGGTAGCTCTACAGTAGGCATACCTGCTGATAAAATAGCTGAAGCCACACAAAGAGCTGTCAACGCAGATATAACTATTGTAGTAGTAGGCGAAAATGCCCTTCGCTTTGCAGGTAAAGATCGCACCTCCGGAGAAAATGTTGATCGGGATAATACCGACCTTCTTGGCAACCAGTTAGAACTGGTGCAACAACTGTACAAAAGCGGGAAACCGGTGGTGGTGGTTTTGGTAAACGGAAGGCCAATGAGCATCCACTGGATCAGCGAAAAAATACCTGCTATACTCGAAGCCTGGGAGCCTGGCGGTAGTGGCGGACAAGCTATAGCGGAAGTACTTTTTGGTACGGCCAATCCCTCCGGGAAACTTCCCATTAGCTTCCCTCGCAACGTAGGGCAGGTACCGGTTTTTTACAATCGGAAACCTTCTCAGTATGTTCGTAATTATCTAAATAGTACCACCAGCCCTTTATATGAATTTGGTTACGGACTAAGCTATACCCGTTTTTCGTACAGTGATATTGTTTTGGATAAAAAAGAGTACCAAACCGGAGAAAGTGTAATGGCCCACGTTACCATTACCAACACCGGTAGCCGTACCGGAGAAGAAGTGGTACAATTGTATATCACTCAGCCGATCAATGGCATTACCCACCCTATTAAAGAATTGAAAGGATTTAAAAGAATCAGCTTGCAACCAGGGGAAAAACAGGTCGTCTCATTTCGCATTACACCGGAAATGTTGATGAGTTATGACGAACACATGGTTCAGCAGGTTTCAAAAGGAATTTATAGCATCATGGCCGGTGGTTCTTCGCTTGATACTGATGTAAAGAAAGCCAATTTCAGTGTTCAATAGTCTAATATTTCATTATTGGTTCTGATTTCGATAGCGCCATTTTTAATACTATGTTGTACTACCTGGTTTAACAGCATTAGGTTGTTGAAACTTTACCTAAATTCATTTGGCTGAACATGCGGTTTTATTTATTACCCTATACTATTTCCAACAATCAATTTTACACAGTCTGTTAGCGGCAAGGTTCTTCTGTACTTCATAAAAAGTCCCGACATTATTGCCGGGACTTTTTCCGTTTGCTTTAAACTTTCTTCATTTTTAATCTGCTACAGTATTCAACGCTTCTATATTTTGTTCCGATAATTCTATTGAACCCACCTGCATGTTTTCTTCCAGATGCTGAATATTGGAAGTACCAGGGATAAGCAAAATATTGCTGGCATGATGTAACAACCAGCTCAACGCTACCTGGTGCTTAGTGGCACCCTTTTCATCAGCTATGCTTTTTAAAATTTCATCCTTCTTAGCATCCATGCCACCACCGATGGGGAACCAGGGAATAAAGGCAATGTTCTGCTCCTTACAATATTCCAACACTGGCTCCCACTCCCGGTTGTACACGCTGTAGCGATTTTGTACAGATACAACCGTAAAATGTTCCTGTGCTTTTTTTATCTCCTCTACCGATACTTCCGAAAGACCAATATGTCTGATTTTTCCTTCCTGCTGTGCTTTTTGCAGAAATCCGAACGTTATTTCTGCCGGTACCTTAGGATCAATACGATGCAGTTGGTACAAGTCAATTCGGTCCAGCTTCAAGCGTTGCAGGCTACCGTTGAGGGCATCGTGCAAATGCTGCGGACTGGCATCGTTATTAATATCGGCCCAGGGGCCAAACCGAACCAGGCCGCCCTTGGTACCTATCAGTATTTTCTCTTTGTACGGATGCAGCGCATCTGCAATTAATTGCTCCGAGGTAAATGGCCCATACTGGTCAGCAGTATCAATAAAGTTGACGCCTAATTCTACGGCACGTTGGAGTACATCAATAGAATTTTGCGGATTTTCGGGCATGCCCCAAATAGCCGGACCGGTAATACGCATAGCGCCATAACCAATGCGGTTCACTTCTAAATCACCTCCCAACAGGAAGGTTTTTTGTAATGCATTTTCGTTTGCCATAATTTGT
This sequence comes from uncultured Chitinophagaceae bacterium, assembly GCA_964242675.1. Lineage (GTDB taxonomy): Bacteria > Bacteroidota > Bacteroidia > Chitinophagales > Chitinophagaceae > JAZKFT01. The sequence goes on along the minus strand of CAXTDG010000022.1, from coordinate 14,963 downwards.
TTTAGTTGAATGATTCTCTGAATTGAAGTGGAGAGAAACTGGTTTTATTCTTAAATAATTTATTGAAAGATTGCGGGTATTGAAAGCCTAATTGGTATGCTATTTCACCAACCGATAATGATGTAGTGGTCAGCATTTCCTTCGCTTTTTCAATCAATTTATTTTGGATATGCTGCTGTGCATTTTGCCCTGTAGCAGAGCGTAATAAATCGCTGAGATAATGCGGCGAAAGATGCAACTGGCCTGCAACCCACTCCACCGTAGGCAGCCCTAAAGAGAGTGCCAGATCACCACTGAAGTAGGCTGTTAGCAAGGCTTCCAGGCTACTGAGCAAATCAATGTTCACTTTTTTGCGGGTAATAAATTGCCGGTTGTAAAACCGGGCTGCATAATTAAGCAACAACTCTATTTGGGTAATGATAATGTTCTGGCTATGCGTATCAATATTGGCGCTGTATTCCTGCTCAATATTGGCCAGAATGGTTTCCATTACCTGCTGCTCTTTTTCTGAAACAAAAAGTGCCTCCGATAATTCGTACGAGAAGAACCCATACTCTTTTATGGTTTTACCTAACGGGTAACCTTGCAGCAAATCGGGATGAATAATGAGTACCCAACCTTCGGTAGCTACTGTTTCCGAAGAAAGGATTTGCCCCGGTGCAATAAAAGAAAGTACGCCTTCATCGAAATCGTAATAGTGCTGGCCGTACTTCAACTTCCCCGTAAAGTTTTTCTTCATACATATCTGGTAAAAAGAATAGTTCACCTTTTCGGGTTCCGGTGGTATATCGTATGCCAATAGCGTTTCGAGGTGCAGCACAGTAATAAGCGGGTGCTGTGGTGGAGGTAGCTCCAGCAAACGATGCAATTCTGAAATGGAATTGACCACCCGCACTGCATTTTCTTCCTTTTTCATTGCGTGTCTGGTTTTATGATATATGCTAATAGGATAACTCTTTCACCAGACAAAGGTTGGTCAGCAGTACGGATGGAATGTAGCCATACAGGGGTTTGTTGTATTCATATTGGATGAAGCGGCAATTGGGTTATGCTATTTAGGCATAAATAATAATAACAGTGGGACACTGCTTTTCAAATGGCTTCCCCTTTTATAAGGCTCTTATTCGTTCCTCTTTTGTATCCCTTTCATATCCCGTGTGTTCTTTTGCACCGCAATGGCAGCAAACAAGCTTAGCAAAAAGGACATGGCATAAAAACCTTTTTCGCTTCTGGCAAGGGTAGCATTCCATAGCCCTACCGTAAGCAGCACAACAGACAATACAGTTGTAAACCAGGCAAGACCATAATAAATATTGGTAACCGGAATACCTTCCATTTGGTCACGTACGGCCTTTTGCACAGAGATAGCTGAGAATAAACCAAACATGAGTACCGTGAAGTAATAACCCTTTTCATTCAGCATCATATCGGCATTCCACAAACCAATATTATAAGCAGCGATGCCCGCTAATAAAGCAGTCCACGAAGCGCCGATAAAAGCGGCTGAAGGTTGAAATTGTTTCTGTTCCATTTTATTTGTTTTTGATGGAACAAACGTAGAGCGACAGCACCGCCCCTTTTTTGACATTCGTCAAAAAAGTAAATGGTATTTGTTAATGGCGGCTGCGTACCCGGCTCAATGTCTCCTGGCTAATGCCAAGGTAAGAAGCAATGTAGCCAAGCGGTACTCTTTCCAGCAGATGTGGTGTTTGCTGCATCAATTCCTGATAGCGTTCGGCGGCTGTTTTAAACTGGGCATTTACAAACCGATCTTCCAGCCGCAGGTAGTATTTTTCATACGCAATCCGCACCAGTCTTTCTATTTCATGGTGATCAGCCATTAGCCGATTAAGATTCTCTTTTGAAATGCGGTATAAAATGCTGCCTTCCAGCAATTGTATGTTTTCAACGGCAGGCTGCTGCGTAATGAAGCTGTAAAAAGACGTTACGAAATCTTCTTCAAAAGCAAACCAGTGCGTTATTTCTTTACCATCCAGATTATAAAATCCACGCAAGGCTCCTGCTTGCAAAAAGTATAAATACCGGCAGGTTTTTCCTTCCGTAACTAAGTACTCGTTTTTGTTATACGCAACTTGTTCGAAGCAGGCGTATAGTGCCTCTTGTGCAACTGCACTGAGCGACGTGTACTTGGTAAGATGTTGTAGAAGGGGTTGGATAATTAAGCTTATGAGTTGACTACCAATGAAGATTTGCCTACTTAAGTTTTGTGGTAATAATCATTGGACGTAACTATTAGAGTATTAGCTGATATAAATTATTAAACTACAAGCCCGAGCTATTGTTCAGTTATCAATATTTCTGTTTTTACAAACAATCAATTAAGAGCTCCTCTCTATTTATTCTTTTTCTTTCTTTTCAGTATAAAATCTATCTAAGAATCTATGCATCATATGCCGAGCATCCTTAAGAAGGTAATATGTCTCTTTAGATTCCCCATAAAATTCTCTCATAATAGGATGTCCTAACATTTCGACTGCTCTCTCTAAGTTTCTGACTAACTTCTCTCTCTCCGTAGCACTCTTTGAAAATTTTAATCCCCTAGAAGTTGCCATACCGATTTCAAAAAACCAAAGAAAATCGTCCTTATATAAACTTATAAACATAAGGAAGCCTATGTTCGGGTCTTCATTTGTGAAACCAAAATGCATCACCTCCTCGAACATTGCTGGATGAAATTTTTTCCTTCTTCTTTTGGCGTCAGGGTCAATACGATTTTCGATCTTAGAAGGCAAACTATCAAACATGATTTTAATTTCTTCAAAAAGTTTTGCTACAGAATTCTCATCATCCTTATCTGATTTGCCTGTTTCGGAAACTGTAACTTTGAATTTATCAGTTATTTCTATCGCCTTCTTTACAAATGTATCAACAAGCTGTTTCACTAAATTCTGGTCAGGGTCTAAGCCAGGAACTTTCCTAACAAGTTCTAACACTAGTTTAGTTATTGATTCAGAATCGCCATCATTATTTTGAAACAAAGCAAATGGTCCTGTGATGGCTGCACTAAATGGAATTCCTAATGCTATGCCAATCACTTTTTTGTCAAGTTTCCCTTTTGCTACACCCGCTTCATAGAGTATCCAGGGTCTATCGACACTATGTTGAGTTAGTAAACAAACAACGTCAGAGGCCTCATCTATTTTATCCATAATTGCAGGATACCATTCCTGACCATATTCTATTCCTTGTGTACCTTTTTTATCTGAAGATCGGAAAGACTTTAAAGCTCCAGCACTAGCACTTTTTAATAAGTTGCTAAATTCCTCTGCCAAATCTGCATCTCTCGTGTCATGACTTATAAAAACCAATGGATGCTTTGTCTTTGTGACGATTGCTTCTGAGTTTTTATCACCCACTATAATATTATCTATTTTCTTTTTAATTGGCATTAGAATTTATATTATTTGTTCTTTAGAGTTACTGTTAACAAAATACAATACGTAACTAATTGGCAGCTAAAATTTTTAACAATCCTGTACTGTGGTAACGCTTGTTTCAGTTTTCGTGTTATAATTTCTCCAATACTTTCCAATTTTAAATACTTTATTATACCATAGATACACTCAATCAAATTCTCCTCACTTCTTCGCAATCCTATACAATCTTCCTTGATCTGTAATGCTATATAAAGCGCCATCTTTTCCTACAACAACATCTCTAAAGCGTTGGCCTTCTTTATCCAGCAGGCGCTCCTCGCCTACCACTTTGTTGTTTTTAATTACCAGCCGGGCAATGTTGCTGCTGCTCAGGCCGCTTACAAATAAGTTGCCTTTCCATTCGGGCATATTATTACCGTTGTAAAAAGTAATACCACTGGGCGAATGAACCGGGTCCCAGTAGTAAATGGGTTGCTCCATTCCGGCTTGCTGCGTATTGCCAGGCCCTACTTTTTCGCCGCTATATTCTATGCCATACGTAATGGCAGGCCAGCCATAGTTCTTGCCGGGTTTGATAAGGTTAATTTCGTCGCCACCACGTGGGCCAAATTCGGCTTCCCATAAATCACCGGTCTGTGGGTTAAAGGCAAGGCCCTGCACATTGCGGTGGCCGTAAGAATAAATTTCGGGGCGTACACCTGCCTGCCCAATGAATGGATTACCCGCAGCGGCCTGACCATTTTTATTTATCCGTAAAACTTTTCCTAATGCTGCGGCTTTGCTTTGCGCCAAAGGCCGGGTTTCCAGATCGCTTCGTTCGCCGGTGCTTACCATCAGGTTGCCTGTTTTATCGAACAAAATACGGCCACCATAATGCAGTGTACTGTTGTGTGCCGGAGTGGCCCGGTAAATAACTACAGCACCTTCAATCCGTTTTTCATCGGCTGATAATTTTCCTTTTGCCACGGCTGTTAAGTTACCGCCTGGTTGAGCTTCGGAGAAGGTCCAATACAACATGCGGTTGCTGGTAAATTGCGGGTCAATTGTAATGCCCAACAAACCTCCCTGCCCACTGAATTTTACTGTAGGTACTCCGGTGATGGGTTCGCTTAGTTTACCAGCCGTGGTAGCAATTCGCATGGTGCCAACTTTTTCTGTAATCAGCAAGCGGCCATCGGGCAATACAGCTATTCCCCAAGGGTTTTTTAAATCCTGCGTCAGTACTTTTCCTTCGTAAGGGGTAGCTGTTTTTACGGCTGTTATTCTTGTTTGCCCGGCGAAGGCAGGTTTATAATCTGTATTGGGCGATTTGGTTTCTACGCCCTGGTCATCTTCTTCTGGTGAACCATTGCCCCCGATTTTTGGACCCCCTTGCATGCCACAGGCAGCCAACAGAAATGTAGTAGATACGATGAGTAATTTTTTAGAGAACATTTTTCTATGTTTTTGTATATGGCTAATAAGTAGGATTGCCTTTAGGTTTATGAATCAGGTTTTTGAAGCATGATTATACTATTCAACTTTTACAACCACTTTTCCAATGGTCTTTCCTTTTTGAAAAAGCTGGATAGCCTGGTGCATTTCATTAAAATGAAACACATGCCCAATATGCTGCGGCTTAATTTCAAGCGCCTGCAATTTTTGTAACATATTGTGCATAAGGTCAGTTTGCTCGTACAGGTAAATAAGGTTGAAGCCCATGAGCGACTTATTTTCTGTGGGCAATTGCAGCGGATCAATCTTGGGACGGCACAAATAATTCCATAACAGCAACGGCCAGTTTGGTTTAGCGCCATGACTGGAAAACGAAGCATTGCCATACACAATCATTCTGCCGCCCATTGCCATTGCTTTCCAGTCTTGTTTCAATATTTTTCCGCCAATGCATTCCATCACCATATTAAGCGGTCGGTTTGCCAAAGCCTGCTGTAGTTTACCTGCAAAATTTTCATCCCTTACTATCACCGCATCATACGCTTCCTCTTTTTGCAGAAAGTCTGCTTTGCTAGCATTGCCAACCGTACCTATTGTGTAGCAATCCCATTTTTTGCAGATGCGATTGGCCAAAATTCCTACACCGCCTGCGGCACTGTGTATCAATACCGTTTGGCCTTTTTGCAGATTACCTAATTCGGTAAGGGCATAAAAAGCAGTAAGACCTTGCACTAAAAAACCAGCACCTTCTTCAAAACTCCAACCCTCCGGCAGCGGAATAACATAACGGTGATGGCTATTGATGTGCGAAACGTAGCCGCCAAATTTCGTAGCACCCATTATCTTATTGCCCACTTTCCAGTCACCTGCATTTGCACCAACCACTATAATCTCTCCGGCAAACTCCAGCCCCGGAATGAAAGACCCTTTTGGTGTGGCGCTGTATAAGCCTTGCATGGCCGGTATGTCGGCAAAGTTGAGCCCAATGGCTTTCACTTTTACGGTTACTTCATCAGTTCCCGGATCTTGCAAAGTCTCCGTTTGCAGTTGCAGATTTTTTATGGAACCGGCTTTGGCCATCCGGTACACTTGTCGTTGCAGCATGGGGCAAATTACATATCGATTTTCAAATCTATTCTTTGATAATAGAAGGTTGCAGGAACGTTTATTAAAAAGATAGTAACAAAGGATAGTCAGCTTTTGGTTGCTTCATAAAACCGTTTTGGCAACAGCTTTCTTTTTAAACCGAATCTGTTGCCACTTCTGGCAACAGCAAGCTGGCAACAAAAATTTCGTTGCCAGGAAAGTGTTGCCAACATGCTTTTTGCTATCATAAAATGAAGTAGAGCATTCTATCTCTCCATAAAAATCCGTCTACATTTCTTTATCTAAAATTAAACCCCCGGACAGCTAACTGTCCGGGGGTTTAATGAAATTATAAAACTGATTTATTACCACACTTTAATTCGCTCATTTTCCGGTTTATACATTTTATCGCCGGGTTGCACATTGAATGCAGTATACCACGGGGTAAAATTGCTCACCGGTCCATTTACCCGCCACATGGCCGGGCTATGTGGATCACCTTGTATGCGTTGGCGTACGCTTTCGTCCTTCAGCTTCAAACGCCAGATTTGAGCGAACGATAGAAAGAAACGTTGGTCAGGTGTAAAGCCACCAATTTTTTCGTTGCTCTGCCCTTCTTTGGTATTTTTGAAAGCTTCGTATGCAATGGCAATTCCACCAACATCAGCCAGGTTTTCACCTACCGTTAAAGCACCTTTTACATGCAGGCTATCAGCCAGTACGGTATAGTTATCGTATTGTTTTATCACCTGGTTCACCTTGCCTTTAAATTTATCGTTGTCCGCTTTTGCCCACCAGTTTTTCAGGTTGCCTTCTTTGTCGTATTGGGCGCCCTGGTCATCAAAACCATGCGTCATTTCGTGGCCTATCACCATACCAATGCCGCCATAGTTTATAGCGTCATCGGCGTTAGGATCGAAGAAAGGGAACTGTAAAATACCTGCTGGAAAAACTATTTCGTTGAAGAGCGGATTGTAATAGGCATTGATGGTAGGCGGCGTCATGCCCCATTCGCTGCGGTCTACCGGTTTGCCTTGCTTGGCTATCATATCGTCATACGCCCATTTGCCTAGGCGATCAAGATTGCCTACATAATCGGCAGGCTCCACGTCTACCTTATATTCTTTCCATTTATCGGGGAAGCCAATTTTTTTGGTGAACGCTTCCAACTTGCTGATGGCTACCTGCTTGGTGCTATCGCTCATCCAATCAAGGCCTTGGATACGTTTTTTGTAAACGGCCTGCAGGTTATTTACCAGCGTATCCATTCGCTTGCGGGCATTGTCGTTAAAATATTTTTTTACATACAACTGGCCCAGTGCTTCGCCCAACGAACCATCCACTATTTGTGCAATGCGTTCGGCACGGGGCTTTTGCTGCTGCTGGCCGCTTAAGGTTTTGCCGTAAAAATCAAACTTCGCATTGTCAAATGGTTTGCTGAGGTAAGAGGCAGCATCGGTGATGACATGAAACCGCAGGTATTGCTTCCAATCGGCTATTGGCATTTTAGTTACCAATCCATTCAGGTTCTGGAAAAATTTCAACTGACCTACTAGGAAGGAATCCTGCTTCATTTGCAAGCCACTGAAAGTTGTTTTCCAGTCAATAGCAGGGGCCAGTTTTGCCAGGCTAGCTGCTGAAAGTTTATTGTAATTTTTCTGTGGGTCACGCAGTTGTACATTATCAAAATGCCCGGTAGCAATGCCGGTTTCTACACTAATAACGGTGGCGGCATTTTTAGCAGCAGTAGCCGTATCATCGCCGGTAAGGCTAAATAGTTTTGTGATGTACGCCTTATAGGCCGTCAACAATTCTTTGCTTTTTGCCTCTGTTTTAAAGTAATAATCCCGGTCGGGCAGGCCTAGGCCACCTTGTGTAAAAGCAGGAATCATTACAGCCGCATTTTTATCATCAGGCGCTACGTAAAAATTATACAAGTAATCATTGCCTAAAGCATGTTGCTGAGCTACCCACTGTAGCATTTGCTTATAATCGGCCAGTCCATTTACAGCGGTTAAATCTGGCTGAATGGGCTGGTAACCTAACTGCTCAATCTTAGCTGTATCCATCCCGCTGGTGTACAACGCACCCACTTTTTGCTCTACCGAACCTTTGGCTGCTTTAGTATCGGCGGCTGCATCGGCACACAATGTTTGCAGCGCTTTTCGGTTAGATTTTGCCAAATCGTTGAAGCTACCAACACTATTTTCTGTAGCCGGAATAACAGCCGTTTTGTTCCAGGCACCGTTGGCAAACAGCCAGAAATTATCGCCAGGTTTTACACTGCTATCAATGCTGCCGGGTTCTAAAAAAACGGTTCGTGCAGGTTGCGTACTATCGGCGCTGTTAGTGCTACCATTGCTGTTGCAGGACGCAACTACAGCCGTGCCTGCTATTAAAATGCAGGCAGAAATTTTATTCATGAGATGCTTGTTTTAAAACAAGCGGTGAATGTAAATAAAGTTCACACGTTCAGAACAGCTGTTTAAAGTCTAAAGTTTGAGGTTTAAAGTTCTGCATATTAAGCTGTGCTGCCACGGTTCGTATATTGTTCATTATTCACTGTTCATTGTTCATTTGTATTCATTGACTATTCATCAATTCATCCACATCTGCCGAAGCAAGCTGCTGCACATGCTTTGTAATTTTTTCTGGCGGCCAGTTCCACCATTGTAACGCTAGCAACTTTTCAATTTGTGCATCGGTGAAACGCTTCCGGATTTCTTTGGCGGGGTTGCCACCTACGATGCTGTAGGGAGAAACATCTTTGGTAACGGTAGTATTGGTGGCAATAATGGCTCCATCGCCAATGTTTACACCCGCCATAATGGTAACACCATAGCCAATCCAAACATCGTTGCCAATTATCAGGTTCCCTTTGGTGGGATACGTTTTGCCATCCATAGCCGCTTCCCAACCATTGCCGAAAATGGCAAATGGGTAAGTGCTTACTGCGTCAGTCAGGTGGTTGGCACCGTTCATAATAAACGTAACGCCGGAAGCAATAGCGCAGAATTTTCCGATAATGAGTTTATCGCCCACAAATGGAAAGAGATACTTTACGTTTTGTTCAAAGCGATGCACCTCTTCAAAATCGTCGTAATAAGTATAGTCACCTACTTCTATCTGCGGGTTGGTAATAATGTTTTTGAGAAAACAAAGCCGATTGTAAGCAGGTAATGGAAAAATTTGCGCCAGGTCGGGGAACATAGAGCAGCCGTCTAAAGTTTAAAATGCTGTAGAGAAGACCGGAAGTCGGAAAGTCCGGAAGACCGAAAGAAAATCAAAATTTTCATACCATTCACTATTGACGATTCACGTTTCACGACGATTAGTTCAGCACCAGTCGGCTACCTTCTTTGGGCAAAACATCAGCAGTTAGATGGTTGTATTCCATCAGGCTTGCCAGGCGAATTCCTTCCTGCTGGCTGATTTGCCACAATGTTTCACCGCCCTTCACATCGTGGTAGGCAGCTTTACATTTCTTCGGCTTCTTTTCAATAAAAATCAACTGATTTTCTTCCACAATTTCGGTTGATTTCATATCATTCCAGCTAAGCAGGCTGCTAAGGCTAATATGGTGCTGCATGGCTAGTGCCAGCAGCGAAGTACCTCTTTCAGCAAAAACTACTTTGCTTTCGTTGATACTGAATACACCAGTTGGGTAGGTGCTGGCAATATCAAAACTTCCGTTGGGAATATGACGAACGGGTGGCTGAACCGCAGCTGGCACTGTATCCATTCGGAAACTCATAGACTGCTGTACAGCAGAAGCCACCAGCACAGGTTGGGCCAGTTGGGTATTGGTAGTGGCTAAATCATTTCCTAAAATATTCGTTCTGTCCAGCGCCAGCAGCGTTAGTTCGTTCAGGTGAAAACGCTCAATGGTTTTGATCAAAATTTGCGGATAGCGAGGATTGGTAGCATAGCCCGCCTGCTTTAGTCCTTTGGCCCATGCTTCATAGTCCAGCGGGTCGTAGTCGAACAGAAAAGAATAGCGCCCATTGGCTTTCAAAAAATCTGAATGGTCTTTATAAGAATCCTGCGGGCAGGTGTAAGAACGAAAGCATTCGCCTTTGGCATCATCGTCATGATACACCGCCGGGCCAGCCCAACCAGTTTTGCATTTGATACCAAAATGATTATTGCTAGCCAGCGTAAGCGGACTGGTACCTGCTGCACTTTCGTGTATGCCTTGTGCCAATGTAATAGCAGCCGGGATGCCGGTACGTTGCATTTCGGTAATGGCGGAAGCTTTGTATTGGTCAATGTAGTGCTGTATAGCAAGCGAATCTTGAGCAAAGCATTTAGCAGACAGCAATAGCAATAAACAAACAAAACGACGCATAGGCTACAGTTTACAACAGAGGATTAGGGAAGCGGTAAAAGTAACAACGCATTTCGAAGCTGGTTAGTACCTGAAAAACTTATGAGATATACACAATTGGATGGGGCCTCTAATAAGTTCAGTACAGCCTTTACAGCAGTACAAAACGCCGTTTACAGTACAATAGTGGATCATTATCTTCACCGCATATCAACCTAAAACCGCTTACTACAATGGATTGGAACCAGCTTTTTTACCTGCCGGAGTGGGATTAAGAAAAAATACGCCAGTTTGAACTGGAAGGGGATGAATGGAAAAACGAACGTAGTATAACTGCTGCCCGAACCCTATATCAGCAATGGCAGGAAACGTTTTATATGGCCGTAGCTATAGCCGAAACCCTGGTTGCTGAATTACCTAGCTACGCAGATATGACACAGAAATTCATGTACGAAAACCTGATGATAGTGGCACCAAAACTATTGGCTGCTGCCGGTATTCGGGCCTATGTACCACAAATGGAGAATGCAGCCATCATCCGGCAAAACTGCAAAGAGTTTATGGACCAGCTACAGTTTACCTGGCTCACTGCCATGGCCGATAAAGAACACATTGAAACCATGCGGGAATCTATGGCTACTTTCAAGGAACGCTTCAAAGAATGGGTGGCCACTTTTGAGAAGGATGATTACATGGATGAGTGGGGTTTGTTTGTATAAATATTGCGGCGATTTATTTTAAAGAATATTGGTAAAAAGATGCCCACCGGAAACCTTTGCAAAATGAATTCATGTGGAGCAATTCATTTCTTTACCGCAATTCTTATAATCTTAGCCTAATACATTGCCCCTTATGAAAAAAACGTTGCTTCCCCTGCTACTGGCAGTGGCTATTCCGGTGCTTTCTTCGGCTCAAAAAACCATGAACTCTACCGAAGCCACTACACCCAAATGGTGGAAAGAATCCATCATTTACCAGATTTATCCCCGCAGTTTTAAAGATAGTGATGGCGATGGCATTGGCGATCTGAAAGGCATTACCTCAGAGTTAGATTACCTTAAAAGCCTGGGCATTACTGCCATCTGGCTCAGCCCTATTTACCAATCGCCCAACGACGATAATGGCTACGATATCAGTGATTACCGGGCTATTATGAAAGATTTTGGAACGATGGCCGATTTTGATGAAATGCTAAAAGGCATGCACCAACGAGGCATTAAGTTAATTATGGATATGGTGGTAAATCATAGCAGCGACGAGCATGAATGGTTCAAGCAAAGCCGTAGTAGCCGAGACAATCCATACCGCAACTACTACCATTGGTGGAATGCCGAACGAGGTAAACCTACCTACCGCTGGAGTTATTTTGATGTGGCCCATGATGCCTGGAAGTATGACTCTGTAACCAATGCTTACTACCTACACTATTTTAGTAAAAAGCAGCCCGACCTTAATTGGGAAAATCCAAAACTACGGCAGGAAGTGTACGACATTATGAAGTTTTGGGCTGGTAAAGGCACCGATGGTTTTCGGATGGATGCCTTTCAGTTTGCCGCCAAGGATACTACCTGGCCAGCCTTCCCGGTAGGTTATGAAAAAGATGTACGTAACGTAATTAAGTACTACGGATTAGGGCCACATTTTCATGATTACCTAAAAGAATTGAATGCTGAAGTGCTGAGCAAATACGATGTAATGAGCGTATCGGAAGGGGCTGGTAGCACTTTGCAAGATGCCCATGATTTGGTAGATGCCGACCGCAAAGAATTGGGCATGGCCTACCATTTTGAAGCCATTGATTATCCGAATAGTCCACAGGGTTTTGATCTGGTCGGCCTAAAAAAACTGTATTCCAAATGGGACAGTTCGTTTGCTACCAAGGGCTGGCTGTCCATCTTTATGGCCAACCACGATAATGCACGTATGGTGAGCAAATGGGGAAATGATAGCCCGGCCTTTAGCGCCGTCTCCTCTAAAATGTTGACTACTTTTGTGCTGAGTATGCGGGGTACGCCTTATTGGTACAACGGTGATGAACTGGGCATGACGAATATTCGTTTTAATAGCATCAAAGACTACCGGGATGTTGCTGCTATAAATGAATATGCCTATGTAAAAAACAATAGTGGCGATACGGCGGCGTTGCTTAAAAATTTCCAGTTTGCCCAGCGGGATAATGGTCGTACGCCTTTCCAATGGAATGCTTCTGCGAACGCAGGCTTTACCACGGGATCGCCCTGGTTGGCAGTGAATCCAAACTACACCACCATCAACGAAGCGGCAGAAGACAAAGACCCGGCTTCTGTTCTTAATTATTTTAGAAAAATGACGGCCTTACGTACTAGTACGCCTGCTTTGATATATGGAAAATACACGTTGCTGGATGCAGCCAATCCATCGGTATACGCCTACACCCGTGAACTGAATGGGAAAAAACTGTTGGTATTGCTCAACTTTAAAAAAGAACCCGCAACGGTAAATACCGGCTTGAATGTATCAAAAGCAAAAGTGCTGATCAGCAATTACAGCACCGCTGGCAAAAGCGCAACGTTGCGGCCTTATGAAGCGGTGATCTATCAATTATAAAATACTTTACTGCATAAAACGGCCGACGCTTCCTGAAGTGTCGGCCGTTTTTATAAATTAGTAGCTAGTTCTCTACTAAATAAAATTACTTATCAGAAATTTCGACGATATCCTGACCGAACTGTAATAGATAACCATTGTTGTCATAAACAGCAAACTCCCGCATTTGCCATTCAAAATTTTCGATTGCGTAGCAAACAGTTGCTTTGTTTTTCAGCTCTTCCCAAAGCTGGTCAACATTATCTGTATTAAAATAAAAGCTACCTGTAAAAGAAGGTTTATTGAAAGCCGCATGTTCATTGGGTTTCGCCAACATTATTTCCACATCATCTCTATGCAAAGATACCCAGCCCCATTCATCATTTCGCTCCCCTAAAACGAAGCCTAAAATATTGGTGTAGAAAGCTATTGTGCCATCAAATTGATCAGTCCATAGGATAGGCCGAAGTGCTTTTAATTTCATACTATTTGCTCATGCCTGCTTTGAAATGCCGAAGTATAATCCTGCGTTTTTAATATTGATAATTCATAAAAGTAAAAACCTATTTCTTCGCCGCTTTTCTCCTATTCATTTCTTTCTGAATTAATCCTAACTCCCGGCCTGTTTGCCCGCTTACGCTGCTATTTTCTCTGGCCCTACGCATCAGGTAGGGTACCACATCAGCAATGGGTCCAAAAGGAAGGTATTTACTTACATGACAACCAGCCTTCGCTAAATTAAAAGTGATGTTATCGCTCATGCCGTATAACTGGCTAAAATGCACATGCGGATGGTTCAGCGGCACACTAGCTTGTTGTAACATTTTTACTGCCTGCAAATTGCTTAGCTCGTTGTGGCTGGCAATTATCACCGCTATATGCTCCAGGTGATGGATAGAAAAATCAACCGCCGCATCATAATCCCGGTCGCTGGCTTCCTTATTGGGCTGTATAGGTGAGGCATAGTTTTTTTCAGCAGCTCTTGCCCGTTCTTTTTCCATGTATGCGCCACGCACCAGCTTAGCTCCTAGTACAAAATCTCGTTTCAGAGCAGCTTCATGCATGTCTTTCAAAAACTGTAGGCGGTCGTGGCGATAAAGCTGCACCGTATTGTATAATAAGCAGCGGCCCTTGTTCCATTTGTCCATCGAGGCTATGGTCAGGGCATCTACCGGGTCTTGCACCCAGGTTTCTTCGGCATCTACCAATACACCTATGTTTCCTTTTGCGGCAGCGGCACATACTCGTTCCATGCGTTCTTCCACCCGCTGCCATTCTTTTTGTTCCGCCTCCGGCAAATGACTGACGGCAGCTGCATACCGCCGCATCAGCGTACCATCGGCAGCAGTCATGGCAGCATCTATTTTTTCCAGCAAAGCAAACCGGGCAAAGCCAGTTACCTTAATACTCATGAACGGAATATTAGGTTGCGTAGCAGCATATTCTATCACCCGGATAAATTCCAGGCAGGCATGATCGAAATTGGCTTCGCCTTCCTTGCCCTCCACGCCATAATCGAGAATTACCTGTACACCAAACGGAGCTAGTTTATCCGCCACCTTCGCTGTTTGCTCCAGCGTTTCGCCACCTACAAACTGTGGGAACAGTGTACTGCGAACGATCATTTTGGTAAACGGGATGCCCCATTTCACCGCAAGCGGTGTAAGAGACGTACCCATGTTTACCAGCCAGGGCTTGCCCATACTTTCAAATAGAAACTGGGCTTTCTTCAGTTCTTTGTCGCTTTTATAGGCAAAGGCGTACTCGGTATTTTCAAACGAAACATTAACTGGAGCTATGGTGGTGGCTGGCATTGTCATAAGTTCAAAAATAAACCATTGGCGGTTTCAGTTGGTTTGCAAAGTTTTCAAAAAAACAGCCCCCTTCTAAATCTCCCCCAACGGGGGAGACTTAAAAACCGTAAAATTTGATCCTTGTTTTTCCATCTTATCATTCTTCGCTTTCGCTTAAGTCTTCGCACATTCCCTCCCCATTTGGGGGAGGATAGGTGGGGGCTTGTATCTTTGCTACTGCATGAATCATTTAAAACCGCTTCGCAAATATTTCTGGAAATACCGGTACCGGTTGGGCGGTGGTATTTTGTTCATCATCATTTCCAACTATTTCAGTGCGCTGCCGCCACAGGTTACCAG
>CAXTDG010000021.1:0-17574 GCA_964242675.1 uncultured Chitinophagaceae bacterium | reverse complement strand
GTGTAATCAACAACAAGCGGCCCTACAGCACCGGCGAAGATGGTTTGCAGGATCACCGCATCATGGAAGCCATTTACCAGTCGGCCAAAGAAGGCAAGCCCGTAAAACTGACCAGTAATCCCGACCCTAAAAGCCTGCAAGGACCGGAACCGGAATTGGATTAAAGACAGAAACATAGAAAAACGAATAACGCAAGCCCTTGGCTTGCGTTATTCGTTTTTAGCTAATGGTTATCTTAATTCCCGTCATTGTGAGGGTTCTTGTCCGACGCCAACTCAAAAGCCACAAATCTGCCATTAGTTTAGAATTATCCTGTTCTTATCCTTTAAAACAAATCATAATTCGGCCAGGCAATAGTAGTTGACTCAGCTATAGATTGTGCCAGCGGGTACATACCGTTCCAGTGGCAATCATCATTTTGTGGCCGGGTATTGATGGTAACAGCAACGCTAACGCCATTTTTAAAACGGCCCAGGTGTGCCAATGTACCAGGCATACAGCCATTGTGCATTTTTTTGTCGGCATCCGATATCCAACCTTTAGCATAGGTGCCAGCATCTGTTGCAGTAGAGGCTGTGTACATAGTAGTTAAAGAAGTAGAATTGAGTACATCTGGTTTGGCAGCCTCACCATCTACACCCGTCATAAAGCGAAGCAGGTCAATTGGGCTGGCAATCCAGCCGCCGTTGGCATTCATACGGGTTAGTTTTAGGTCGTACGGGTTGCCATTGTTATTGTCGGCGTAGTAGGTCGCTTCATTAGGTGCTTTTGCTGATTCGGCATCTGCACCGGTTTGCATCTTTGTAACGCCAGTGGGTTTTAAGATGTAGGTTTTTACATAATTTTCATAGCTCATACCGCTTTTCTTTTCTATTACCCGGCTCAGCAGCAGGTAGTCAAAATTGATATACTGGTAGTGGGCACCGGGTGCGGTAGGCTGATCATAGTTTTGGGCAGCCCATAGCGTAATTTCCGATGGGCTCATATTGTAGTTGGCCCACACGGCATCCTGCGTCCAGCCGGTAGTATGTTCCAGGCAGCTTTGTACCGTTATCTTATTGAAATTGGTGCTGTTCTTACAATTGGCCGATGCCGTACATACATCACCCAAAATGCCACTGCTGCCAAATAGCAGGTCGGTCAGCTTTACTTTTCCGTCCTGCACTAGCCGCATTACAGCAGTAGCCGTAATGGGTTTGCTTACGCTGGCAATACGGAACAAACTATAAGGCGAAACCAGATCGTCGTTGCTTTTATTAGCTACGCCATAGCCTTTGGCAAATACCAATCGTCCGTTTTTCATCACCGCTATTGATAGGCCAGGGATGTTGGATTTCTGCATGTATTGATTCACTTTTTGGTCAATGGTAGCTATATCATTATCCTTCATGCCACCGCTACTACTTGTCCAAAGGGCGGCAAACCGTACCTGCCCACCTACGTTGTAAGCACAAACATGCTTTAGGGCGTGGCCCTGGTACCAATGGTTGTCAAACTCCGCCTGGTAGTTTTGCGAGTTCATAAAATGCCGGGCATAGCCACCGGGGGCGGGCTTTTCCCAAATGGCAGCGTACCGGTCTTGTCCATTTATTTCCCAGGCACTCACCCGTACCAATCCGTATCCTTTGCCCGTATTGGTATTAAACTCAGATTGGTAGCTAGTACCACTCATGGCATGGCGGGCTATGGCTGATGGGCCAGCGCTTTTTTCCCAAACGGCAGCGTAGGTTTCCTGTCCGCCACGGTTGTAGCCACACACTTCCACTAGCCGGTAGCCTTTGCCCGTCCAGTTATTAAATTCGGTTTGGTAAGCAGCTGCACTCAGGTTGTGCCGGGCCTCAAAAGCCGCAGTTGTTTTATAGTAAATGCAGGCAAAGCGAACCTGCCCACCAATATTGGCAGCGGTAATTCTGCCAGGGCGGTAGCCTTGTTTGCTCATATCGGTAGCAGCCGTTTGGTAGTCGGCTTCGCTCATAGCATGGCGGGCCGACCAAACCGGTCCGCCATCTTTATTCCAAAGAGCAGCGTAGGTTTCTTTGCCGCCACTGTTGTACACACTTACATCAGCCAGCCGCATTTTCTCGGTACCGGAGTATTTATTAAATTCATTTTGATATTCCGTTGCACTCATGGCATGGCGAGCCACATACTGAGCATTGGAAAAATAAGTACCGCAGGTGAGCAGCAAAAAGAAGGCTGCCCGTTTTTTTAGATTCATTTGATTTTGTTTTGCGATGATGTAGTCGGCAAAAGAAGTTACATGGGTATCATGAAAAACAGGCAAAGTAAGTATCGGCCCTTTTTGCAAGAGTATTTCCCGCTGGGAGAAAAGGAACGGGACTAATGCCGGAGGCACAGTCATTGCTTTAGCTTTTTTTTAAGCTAACTACTGCTATGCGTAAATGCTATTTTGCTGTTTTCTGCCTTTTAGTTGTTTTATACAGTTGCCATTCTTCCAAAATTATTCAGGCAACACATGCTTATGCCTATGTACCCGTAACGCTGGATACGTTGCCCGATAGCGAACTGCTAACACACCTGCTGAAAAACAAGCAGCTAAAAAAGGTGGCTCATCAAAAGGATTCCTTGCGGCTGCAAATTATTCTAACGCAGATTGATCGGGATTCAGCCAATCAACCCCATTTCACCCATCATTTTTATCACGTAAGCAAGCAATATTTTTACCCGGCCAGCACTGTTAAGTTTCCGGCAGCAGTGGCAGCATTGGAAAAACTAAACACCCTGAAACTGCCTGGTGTAAACAAATACACCACCATGCTTACCGATAGCAGCTACGCCACCCAAAGTGCTGTGTACAACGAGCCTACCGCCCGTTCCGGTCGACCCACCATAGCCCAATATATCCGCAAGGTTTTTTTAGTAAGCGACAACGATGCTTTCAATCGGTTATACGAATTTGTAGGCCAGGAGGCGCTGAACCAACATCTGCAAGCATTGGGTTTTGCCAACGCACAACTACTGCATCGCCTCAGCGTCCCACTTACTGAAGACCAGAATCGGCATACCAATGGCATCCGGTTTATTGATTCTACGGGTAAAGTATTGTTCAACCAGTTTCCGGCAGAAAGCACACTGGTGTACCAGGCCCGTACCAACTTGTTGGGCAAAGGCTATATGACCACTGGCAAAATTGACGGAAGGGATTCACTGGTAACTGCTCCCATGGATTTCAGTAAAAAGAATTGTCTGCCGCTTACCGATCTGCATTCCCTGTTGCAATGGGTAATGTTCCCCACCACGCAGGCCTTCAACAATAAGCTAAACCTTACCGATAGCGACTACTATTTTCTGCACCGCTACATGAGTATGTTGCCAACCGAAAGCCGCTTCCCAACCTACGATACGCCAGCTTACTACCCGGCCTACGGCAAGTTTTTATTACTAGGTGGGCAAAAGGGTGCCTGGCCCGATAGCAGCCTTCGCATCTTCAATAAAATTGGCGATGCCTACGGTTTTATGACCGATGTGGCCTACATCCAAAACAAGCAAACCGGTGTAGAATTTATGCTCAGCTGCACCCTGCTGTGCAATAGTGATGGCATTTTCAATGACAACAAATACGATTACGAAACCATTGGACTGCCTTTCATGAAAAACCTGGGTCAGGTAATTTATGATTATGAAAGCAAACGACCGAAGCAGCACAAGCCCGATTTCAGCAACTTTGCCACTGACTACACCAATTAAGCCCATGCGTTTCAAGTTCCTCGGTTTACTATTAGCTGCTGCTGTTATCACTTTCGTTGCCTGTAAAAAAGAAGAAAATTTTACCAGCCGCATTTACTTTGTGCACGGGGCTTTAGGCTTTCCTGCTATCACCCTAAAAAGCGATAGCCTCTCGGTATTTACTAATATTATGTACGATAGTATTTTACGTAATCAGACCACTCCTTCCGGTACAAGGGTACTTAGTCTTTTTTATTTGGGCAGAGCCGCTTTTGCCGATACTACCAACCTGGAGTCTAATGCCGTTTATACAAGCGTACTGTACGATACGGCCACCACAGCCAAACTATACATTCGCAAAGATGTTTTACCCGCTGCCGCTAGCGAAGGCCGCTGCCATGTTCGCTTTTTTAATATGATAAAAAATAGTGACAACCTAACGCTGGCCAACGATACCTTCCGGTATTATGCTACAGTCGGAAAATTCGCCAATTTTGCCACCGGTGCCACCTTCACCGAAATCGATACTCTTGCCCGCCCTTCTATACGTGTCGATTCACTTCATTACATTGCCCGGCTACCTACTTTCCGCTCCGGTAAAATTTATTCCATCTTCCTTACCGGCCGCATCAACGATACTATTATCGGTTTGTATAAACCCAGAGCCACTGTGCAGGTACATAATTAATTTGTAAAGACAAGGTCTGCCTTATCTCTACTGAATTAGGGCGTGTCCCATTGCGCCTGCACCAGTCAAAAAATTTTGATCAAACAAAATAGGCGCAAAGGGCCGGGCTATCCACTGCAAGTCCTCGTCCCGCCGCTCCCTAAGAGGCAACCTTTACCAGTTCATTCTAACCTTATTTAATTTTGGCGGGACTGTGGGCTTTCCGTTGCTATCCCTCACGCAACAGGTGCAGCAGTGTTTCCATCCTTCGCTTTTCTATATGCACTATGTGCTAACCATTTTAAAAATTGCCACGGTTTTTTCCTGCCAACTGGCTAACTAACAACTGACAACTGTGTATTTTGCGCCCATATGCAACTGTCATCTCTTTTACAGCGTTTCAACGAACCAGAAACGCTTCGCATGGCCAAACTGGGCCGTGAATTACGGGCACAAGGTGCCGATGTAACTGACCTTAGCCTCGGCGAGCCCGACTTCGATACGCCGGAGCACATTAAGCAGGCGGCCATAAAGGCTATTCAGGACAACTACAGCCACTACCCACCGGTAGCGGGCTACCTCGATCTGAAGGAAGCCATTTGCCAAAAGCTAAAAAGAGACAGCAACCTAGACTATAAACCAGAAAATATAATAGTAAGCAACGGTGCCAAGCACAGCATTGCCAACCTTATTCTTGCCACCGTTGAGAAAGGCTGCGAAGTCATTATTCCTACGCCGTATTGGGTCACCTATTCCGAAATTGTGCGCCTTGCCGGTGGCGAACCGGTTTTCATTAAAGGCACTGCGGAAACCGGCTGGAAAATAACCCCGGCGCAATTGGAAGCAGCCATTACGCCGAGTACAAGGTTGTTTATGTTCAGCTCGCCGTGCAACCCCACCGGGGCGGTATACAGCAAAGACGAACTGGCCAGGCTGGCAGCAGTGTTTGCTAAGCACCCGGACGTTTACATTATGAGCGATGAGATTTATGAGTACATCACTTATGTAGGCAAAAACGAAAGCATTGCCCAGTTTGCCGAAATAAAAGACCAGGTGATTATTATTAATGGCCTCAGTAAAGGCTTTGCCATGACGGGCTACCGCCTCGGCTGGATGGCTGCCCACACTGATGTAATAAAAGGTTGCGATAAACTACAAGGCCAGTTTACCAGCGGTGTAAATGCCGTAACCCAACGAGCCGCCGTAGCTGCCCTCACCGGCCCACTGGATGAAGTAGATACCATGCTAACTGCCTTCACCGAACGTCGGCAGTTTGTGCTGAACCTGTTGAAAGATATTCCCGGCCTGAAATGCACGGAACCAGAAGGCGCTTTTTATGTGTTCCCGGATGTAAGCAGCTACTTTGGTAAAAGTGTTGGTGAAACCACCATTGCTAATGCCGACGACCTATGTATGTACCTGCTCACAGAAGCACATGTAAGCACCGTAACCGGCCGAGCCTTTGGCGAAGACACCTGCATCCGCATGTCGTTTGCCAACAGTATTGCCAATATTGAAAAAGGCGTATGGAAGATTAAAGTAGCGCTGGAGAAGTTGAGTTAAGGATCAACTTTCTATACATAAACAAGGCTGCCACTTTTTATAAGTTGGCAGCCTTATTCATAAATAAGGCAAATCGTTATTAACAATGTACTACCTCATACAATCTAACATTCGTCACGATCCGGATCATTATAAAATTTATGATGCGTTAGAGGCATTACAATTGCCCTATGAGACGATTGAATTAAACCCATCTGTTAGTAAAATAAAAATACAATCAGATCGAAAGGATGTATTTGTCCTTGGTTCTGTTAAACTAGCAAGATTAGCTAAGGCTAATAGTGATTGGATACCTGGATCTTTTTACGGAGGTAATCATACTTACGAAATCTATTCAAGGCATTACAGACAACATCTTATAAATGACCAAATAACTGTTTTTGCATTTAGTGATACTATTAACTGGGAACCGGAGGAAGAAAAATTTATAAAGCCTTATGAAGACGCAAAGGTTTTTACAGGCCTGGTTTTCACAAAAACGAAATGGGACGATTTTGTGAAAAATTCGCTTCTGAATCCCCGTACGCCTATGTTGAATGCTCAGACCTTGGTACAGGCATCAGCGCCGCAAAAAATTATTAAAGAAGCTCGGTTATGGATTGTTGGCGGTAAAGTAATTGCTGGTGTTTATTATAAATATCATGGGGATATACCTTTTGAGAACAAGGTTTCTTTGGAAGGGATGGAATTTGCTGAAAAAATGGTAGGCATTTTCAATGTGTCAGATGCGTTTGTGATGGATATAGGACTGACTTTCGATGGGTGGAAAATCATCGAAATCAACTGTATTAATAGTGCAGGTTTTTACAGTTTAAATGCTCGAACCTTATTTCGGGCATTGGAAGTTTATTTTTAAATAAGAAATGAAATCACTTCGAAGTCGCCCCGGCTTGTGTCCTCACATGCCGGAATTTGGGAGGTAAAAAGTTGTGACCACGAAAAGAATAAAGGCTGCCAACTCTTATGGTTGGCAGCCTTTATTCTTAATAAACTATTCAATCGGCTTGAAATTGAAAAGTACATTTTTCAGTCTTGCAAAACCATCCCATTCAAGACAGTTATATTTTTTGGTAAGAGTGGTTTCTTCGGACCCAATGGTATACGTCACTACATAATTCTCTTCAGTAGTGCTATAGCAATTTTTATCAGGAACTTGTTTAAACTCATATAAAAAATAGGCCATTGCAGGATGTTGTGCTTCACATAATGTTACTTGTTTTGTCTTCTGCCCTTTTGTTTCTAAGACTGCTACGGTAGAATCCTGCATTTTGTAAATCGAAATTTCGCTTTCTTCTGAACCAAAACAGCCTTCGATAGAATATTTTATTTGCATCTCCAGTCTTCTGTTGCTGCAACCCCATAAAGAGAAACTGTAAAGAATTGCTATCGAGACAATAAACAACGCCGATACTTGTTTCATGTAACAAGTTTGAGGGTTTGGTTAAAAGTAATTTATTCGAGATTCGCTTGTATAAAGCTTTTCAGCCCCTCCCAATCCTCCGGTGCAAACCACTGCATTTTCTCATCCCTGCCAAACCACGTCATTTGCCTTTTAGCATACTGTCGGGTATGAATTTTTATCTGTTCAATGGCTTGTGGCAAGGTTAGTTTGTCGTTGAAGTAATTAAATAATTCCTGGTAGCCTACGGTTTGTAAAGCGTTCAGGTGCTGGTAGGGGAGAAGTGCTTCTACTTCCTGCAGTAAACCATCTTCCATCATGGCATCTACCCGTTGGTTGATGCGGTTGTTCAGCATTTCTCGTGGCAATTGCAGGCCGATTTTTATTACCTGAAAGGGTCGTTCCGGCTTCTGCTGGTTTTGGTAAAAGCGGATGGAGTTCCCGGTACTGCGTACTACTTCTAAAGCCCGTAGGGTTCGCTGGGGATTTTGTATTTCGCCGTGGGCAAAATAGTCGGGGTCTTCGGCAGCGATGACTGCTTGCAGCCAGTCCATTCCTTTTTCGGCAAAGCTGCTGCGTACTTCCTGCTGAATGGTTTCGCTTACTTCGGGTATGGCATCCAGCCCTTCGAGAAAAGCTTTGATATACATGCCAGTGCCGCCACAAAGCACAATTATTTTATTTTCCTGAAATAGCTTTTCGGCCGTTGCTAAAGCATACTGCTCAAACACAGCGGCATCACATTTTTGATGGATGGAATGGCTGGCGATGAAATAATGTGGTACGGTTGCTAATTCGGCTGGCGAAGGGCGAGCTATACCAATATTTAATTCTTCGTAGCATTGGCGGCTATCGGCGGAAATGATGCTGGTGCTAAAATGCTGTGCCAGTTGGATGGCAGCAGCGGTTTTACCAACGGCAGTTGGCCCGGCTACTAGTATAATGGTGGGTTGCACAAAAAAAGATGAGTTATGAGAGATAAGGTATGAGTCGAAATTTGCTTTACTCATCATTTATCTCTCATAACTCATCTCTTTATTATCATGTAAAGCTGATGAACTTAAAAATCCTGGTGCTCTTCCTCGGTGCCGTGTTGTTCTTCGGGTTCGGTGGGGTTGCCATCTTCGTCTTCCTGGGTGAAGCCTTCGGCTGCCTCTTTTAGGTCGTATTTTTCTTCCATTTCGGCAAACTTTGGCCCTAGCAAACCACGGGTGCCGTACTGCTGTGGGGCAATACCTTCTTTGCGGGTAACGGACGGGTAGGTGATTTTGCTGCTTTCTTCCTTACTTACGTTGATGAGTTCTACCAGGAACGTCCAGTTTTTGGCAAAATCGTACACATAAACAAAGCGTTGGGCAGGCTGCTTTATTTCGGAACCTATGAGGGTTTCCATCATTAGCAGCGGATCAACCTGGTATTTTTTTTCGTATTTCTCCAACGAAATTTCCCGGCCCCGTTGCCAGTTGTCATTGCTGCGATAAAAGGTGGCGTGGTGCTTACTATCGAACTCATATCCTTTAAGGATGGTAGTGTGTAGATCGTAAAAAGTTTGATTGTGTTTGATAACAATATCTCTGTAAATGCTATCGTCTTCTTCGAAGTACACCCTGAATTTTAAAATGGCCATGTTGAAAGCGTGTCTTTGTGGCAAATGTGCTTTTTTTTAAGCACAATTCATACCCTTTAATTGATGTTGTACCTATTTGACTTTTACGTGATAATACGTAATGAGAGAATCTTTTTTATAGGAAATGCGGGAGCGGAGAAAAACAATTTATACCGGCTTCAAACCTAGCTCCTCGCCTTTGGATAACAGATACGAAAAAGCAGACGGATAGGAGTTTTCAACCTCACCATCTAAAATGGCATCCTTCAGTGCATCTTTCAAAATACCTACATCTTTGCTGGGCGTTAAGCCAAAGATCTGCATGATCTCCGTGCCATCAATAGGTGGTTGCCAGTTGCGGATGCGGTCAGTTTCTTCTACTATTTCGCAGCGCTGCTGTACCAGTTCGAAATTTTCGAGATAGCGCTGCACTTTTTGCTGGTTTTTACTGGTGATGTCGGCCCGGCAAAGGGTCATCAGGTCATAAAAATCATTACCCGCATCGAACAGCAGGCGGCGGATAGCGCTATCGGTAATTTCTTCTTTGGTAAGCGAAGTGGGCCGCATGTGTAGCTCCACTAACTTACGTACGTACTTCATTTTTTCGTTGAGCGGTAACTTCAACTGGCCGAAAATTTTGGGCACCATGCGACCACCAATTACTTCGTGGCCGTGGAAAGTCCAGCCATGGCCTTCCTCGAAACGTTTGGTGGTGGGTTTCCCAATATCGTGTAGCAGGGCAGCCCAACGTAGCCAGAGGTCGGTGGTATGATAGCTGATATTATCTACCACTTGCAGCGTATGGTAAAAATTATCTTTATGGCCTTTGCCATCAATAAACTCAGCTCCGGCCAGCGCTACCAGTTGCGGGAAAATGATTTTGAGCAATCCACTTCGATACAGCAAATCCAACCCGACAGATGGTTTTTTGCTGAGCATGATTTTGTTCAGTTCATCCGCTATCCGTTCGCCGGAGATGATTTTGATCCGATCTTTTTCCTGCCGGATGGCGTCGAAAGTTTTGTCAGAAATAGCAAAACCCAACTGGCTGGCAAAGCGAATGGCCCGCATCATACGCAGGGGATCATCGCTAAAAGTTTGCTCTGGCGCCAGCGGTGTTTGCAGTAGTTTGTCCTGCATATCCCGCAAGCCGTTGAAGGGGTCAAGCAACTCGCCATAATTATCTTTATTCAAGCTAATGGCCATGGCATTTACTGTAAAATCCCGGCGATTCTGGTCGTCTTCCAATGTACCCGGCTCAACGGTGGGGTTGCGGCTTTCGGCAGTATAGCTTTCTTTGCGAGCACCTACAAATTCCAGTTCTATATCGGGCAGCTTTATCTGGGCTGTGCCATAGGTTTTGAAAAAAGCAACCTGTGGTACGGGCTGAAATGCCTGTGCTACCTGATTTGCCAAGGCAATACCATCGCCCAGGCAAACAATGTCGGCATCCTTGGTTTTGCGGTCGAGCAATTTGTCTCGTACAAAACCGCCAATTACATAAGCCGGTGTGCCGAGTGCTTCAGCTGCACGGGCTATCTTTTTGAAAATAAAAGCTTCTCTTTCGCTTAGGGTAATGTCCATTAGTGTGACTATGCTTCAATTATCGTACACAAAAGGGGACGAAAGTAAAGCAGAGTAAAAGGGAAAAGTGAAAAATTCAATAGTAGTGTTTATTTATGCAAATAAATCAGCCGCAATACCATCAGCGTATAATCTACCTTCTCGGGTAAGTTGAATCGCTGTTGGATGCACCACTAATTTTCCTTGCTGCTGCCATTTCCGGGCCGAACGTAGCGTTTGTTGCTGTAGCGTTTCATCTGCTGTCAGCCAGCGGTCATCGGTTAGCTGTATTCCTTCCGAAGTACGGAGGGTAGTCATTACGTACTCATTCAACTGCTGGGCCGGGGTCAGGGTTTCTTCTTCAATTATAGGTAAGCTATTTTCTATTCCTTTTTGATATAAAGCGTTGTTGGCAATGTTCCACCAACGACGGGCCCGCCCGTTGTAGCTGTGGGCCGATGGGCCAAAACCCCAATATGGTTTTCCCTGCCAGTAAGCACTGTTGTGGCGGCTGCGGTGGCCGGGCCGGGCAAGGTTGCTGATTTCATAATGTTCAAAACCGGCTTGGGCTGCCCAATCCGTTAGCAGTAAAAACTGCGTTGCCTGTTGATCGGTGCTTACGGGTGGTAGTTTGCCTTTTCTGATCTGTACTTCCAGCGCTGTTTTAGGCTCAACAGTAAGGGCATAGCAACTTAGGTGCTGCACCTGCAAGTCAGTGGCTTGTTGCAAATTGTGTAGCCAGCGTTCGTCGGTAAGGCCGGGTGTTCCATAGATTAGGTCGATAGTGAGGTTGCTGAATCCGGCATCTTGTGCGGCTTGTATAGCTTGCAGGCTTTGGGTGGCATTGTGTACTCTGTTCATCCAGCGCAGGTCGTCTTCGTAAAAAGACTGTACGCCAATGCTTAGTCGGTTGATGCCCATTTGCCGCCAGGCCATTAACTTTTCCGGCGAATGATCGTCGGGATTGGTTTCCAGCGTAATCTCTACGCCGGGCTGTAGCTGGAAGCGTTTATAAACCGTACTCAGTATTTTTTCTAATAAAGGAGGCGGTAATAATCCCGGCGTACCGCCCCCGAAGTAAATCGTATCAATCTTTTCGGCCATTTCCGCATTTGGAAAACGGACTGTGTCAGCCTCTAATATTTCCCGCTCAATAGCCATTGCCATTGGTGTAATGCCGCCGAGGTTGGTGGAAAAATGAAAATTGCAGTAGGTGCAAGCCTGCCTGCAAAAAGGGATATGAATGTAAATGCCTGCCAAAGTGAAAAGGCAAAAGTAGAAAGTAAAAAACGGAAGCAATTTGTATATGTCGCACTTTGTGCTGCTCAGCCAAATATTAACCTGTTCTTGTCGTTTAATAAGAAATGAGTAGCCTGCTCTTTTTACTTTTGATTTTTTACTTCTCTCTTCTCAATGCTGCATCGTATTACTCAACTGCTTCTGGTTTGCCTGCTAGGTACAGGCGGTAGTTTGTTTGGGCAATACCGCATTCATTATACCTGGGCCGATAGCAGTGCAGGCTTACCTGTGAAAGACAATTTTCCTTCGCAGCAATTAGCAGCAGATTATATCAATACTCTACCGGCACAACTGGCTACCCTGGGATATATAGCCGCTTCGGTGGATAGTTTGAACTACACAAAAGATTCCGTTCGGTTACAGGTTTTTAGGGGAGGCCGCTACCAGTTTTACCAGGTGCAACCAAATGGGACGGCACAAAAGTATTTGTCTGCGGCTAATATTATTTGGGCCAAAAAGCCAACGCTGGCCTTTATGCAACAGTCGGTAGAAAAGCTGCTGGATTATTTTGAAAATACCGGTTACCCCTTTGCAGCAGTGATGTTGGATAGCCTTCAATGGAAGGCCGAAAATTTACACGCCATTGTAAAAATAGCTCCCGGCCCACAATATAAAATTGACAGCGTTCATATTGAAGGGAAGGCGAAGATTAGCCGCTTGTACGTGCAGAATTTTTTGCATCTACAGAAAGGAACGTTGTACAACCGGCAACTACTGGATGGCTTGAACAATCGCCTGGCCGAAATGCAGTTTGTACAGCAGGCATCGCCCTGGCAGCTGAATATGCTGCCTGCCGGTGGGGTGCTAAACCTGAACTTACAACCGAAACGGGTAAACCAGATAAATGCCCTGATCGGCTTGGCACCCAGCAGTTCTCAACTAGAAGGAAATAAGCTGCTGCTAACAGGTGAGGCAAACATCAATCTGAAAAATTCTTTAGGTGCCGGGGAAACGATTGGCCTGAACTGGCAACAGCTACAGGTAAAAGCACCCCGATTGAATCTCTTGTTTCAGTACCCCTACATTTTTCACTCAGCCTTTGGGCTGGATGCCGGATTTGAGTTATTTAAAAAAGATACGCAATGGGTAAATGTGCTGGGCCGGATAGGAATAGTGTATGATCTGGACCTGCGACAAAGCACCCGTATTACTTTGCAAACGCAGCAAACCAATGTACTGACGACCGATACTGCCAGCGTAAAAGCACTGAAGCGCCTGCCGGATATCATTGACATAAGCAGTGTAAGCGTTGGGTTGGATTATGCTTACAACAACACTAACTACCGCTTCAACCCCCGGCGTGGATGGGATATTTTGCTACAAGGCACGGCTGGTACTAAAAACATAAAGCGTAATAATGAAATTATGAAGCTGAAGGACGCCAGTAATTTCAACTATGCTTCGTTGTACGATTCGGTGAAGACCAACAGCTACCGGTTGCGGCTGAGGACTACTATCAATCGTTTTTTGCCAGTGGGCAGGCAGGCTACTTTTAAGGCTGGCTTGCAAGCGGGCTGGTTTCAAAGCCCGGATGTTTTTCGAAATGAACTATTCCAGATAGGTGGTAATAAGCTGCTGCGGGGGTTTGATGAGGAAAGTATCTACACTGATTTATTTAGTGTGCTAACAGCTGAGTTTCGCTACCTGCTGGGGCAAAACTCCTACTTCTTTGGCTTTACTGATGGGGGATATGCCCACTATAAGCAGCAGGCAGTGAATAACTCACATACGTATGTTGGTTTTGGGCTGGGTCTGGCTTTCGAAACGGGAAACAGCATTTTCAATATCACCTATGCTGCCGGGCGGCGGGACGATCTGCCACTAAATCTGCGGCAATCAAAGATTCACATAGGGTTTGTCAACTTTTTTTAGAGCAGCCCCCAACCAAACCTCCCTAACGGGGGAGGCCTTAGAACCGTAGCAATTTGAAATACTTTTTCCCGCAGGGTTTCCGGCTTTCTGACCCTGCGGACTCGCTTCATTCTTCATGTCAGTAAAGACCAATGGATAGGTAAAACCTGAACGGTGCCAACGCCCTAAATGTTCAATGGATAGATAAAAGCTTGGCTCAAAAAGAAAATGACCGAACCGGGCTACCCGGGATGTGAAAACCGACAAAGTGGCTATAGAAGTTCTCTCAACTTTTAATTACCCGTTTTTGTTCGCAACAGAAAAGCCCTGTCTACTTTTGCTGCTTATGCAGGCATTGCGGTCTATTTTCTTTTCCACTCTTCTGTTGTTGGCCTGGCTAGCAAGTACTCCGCCAGTACAGGCGCAGCGTACCCTTGCCGAACGCAAGTACCGGGATTCGGTAGCCGCCGTTGTAAGGGCAGATAAGCTGGCTTACATGACCCAGCTACATGCTGTGGCAAGTGATTCTGCCATGCAAAAACTGGTGCCGCTATATACGCCAACGGCGGGAGTAGCTGGTGAGCCTGCAACCTGGTTTATTAATAAGCCGGTGGAAAGGCCCGCTACTGGTAAAGAAGCCTTTTTTTACATACTAGCCGGGCTACTATTGGTGCTGGGTTTGATAAGAGGTGCTTTCCCTAAATATTTTGCCGACTTGTTTTCGCTATTCTTTCGGGTTACGTTTCGGCAGCAGTCCATCCGGGACCAGCTATTGCAAAATACCTTGCCCTCTTTGCTGCTAAATGTGCTGTTCTTTTTCTCAGGCGGATTATTTCTTACGTTACTGTCGCAATACTTTGGATGGAAAACCACGCAGGGATTTTGGTATAGCCTGCTGTTCTGGTCGGGGTTGCTATTGGCGGTTTATGGCTTAAAGCTCATTGTGATGCAGTCGCTTAGCTGGCTGTTTCACTTGCGGGAAGCTGGCAGAACGTATTCGTTTGTGGTATTTTTAATGAATAAAATTATTGGTGTTCTGCTGCTGCCTTTTATTGTTTTTCTGGGGCTGGGACCGGTGCAGTGGCGACCGGTAGTAGTAACGCTGGCGCTCATTTTTCTGGCCGGTCTTTTTCTTTACCGATACCTTATTTCCTATCCTTCTGTGAAGAATACAGTGAAGCTGAACAGGTTTCACTTTATTATTTATCTTTGGGCGCTGGAAATTGTGCCCCTCCTATTGTTATACAAAGGGCTGGCACTACAGCTTTCCAAAACCTGATTGTTACCTTACGTTTTATCTCCATGACGCAAAACGGCGATGCCATCACTACCCCTGCAGCGGAACCTTCTTTTAAAATACTGATAACGCAACCCCGGCCCGACGAGAAATCACCTTATTTCGAATTGGCCCGCAAGTACAAGGTTGGTTTTGAATTCGCCCCTTTTATAAGGGTGGAAGGCATACCAGCCCGTGAGTTTCGTCGTCAAAAAATTGACATCGTTTCTTACACGGCAGTCATTTTTACCAGCCGAAATGCTATTGACCACTTCTTTCGTATGTGCGAAGAAATGCGGATCAGCGTTTCGCAGGAAACCAAGTATTTCTGTATTACTGAAGCCGTAGCGCTGTACCTCCAAAAGTTTATCCTGTACCGCAAACGCAAGGTGTTTTATGGTGCCGATGGCACTAATAAAAGCCTGTTTGATGTAATGAATAAGCATAAGGAAAATGAACGCTTCCTGTATGTGTGCAGCGAAAACCAGCAGGACAACGATATTGTAAACTGGTTGAAAAACCACAAATGTGAGTTTGCTACGCCGTTTATGTACCGAACCATTAGTGCTGATATTAAGGAACTGCTGAAAAATACTAAGTTCAACGTGATTTGCTTTTTTACGCCTAGTGGTGTAAAAAGTCTGTTTGAGAACCTGCCGAAGTACAAGCAAACTAGCACGGCCATTGGTGCTTTTGGTATTAATACTGCCAAAGCATTGGAGGAAAAAAATGTGCAGGTGCAAATTTTAGCACCTCAGCCCCAAACGCCAAGTATGGCGGGGGCTTTGGAAAAGTACATTAAAGAGAAATTGAAGATGTAGGTAGTCGGCAGAGGGCAGTCAGCAGTCGACAGGATTTATTTTAATGTTCAAGATATCTTTAAAGCTCGTGGTTACACGGGCTTTTTTCTTTTATGGGCCAGGCAGTGGGATAAGCATTTAGCAGTAGTGGCGATGGCACCGTTGAAAGGGAAAATTACTATTGGGCTTTGGGATGGAGGAGAATCGGGCGAAGAATAAAAATTAAGGATGTTTGGGTCAAATGCTTACAGCATAAATTAATCGGGTAGGGTTAAAAATAAAACAGCCACATCGTAAGATGTGGCTGTTTGTTTATACAGTCTAACACTTATTATTTCACTTCTTCGTACTCAGCGTCGGTTACTTCGGCTTCGTTGTTTCCACCGTTGCCGTTGTTAGCCGGGCCTTGTTGGCCACCGGGTTGAGCACCACCATCTGGTTGGTTGCCAGCATTGTAGATATCCTGGCTGGCGGCTGTCCAGGCAGCGTTTACTTCTTCAGTAGCTTTATCAATAGCGGCTACATCCTGTTGCTTGTGGGCATCTTTCAGTTTGCCAATAGCGCTTTCGATAGCACCTTTTTTGTCAGCAGGGATTTTATCACCGTATTCTTTTAGTTGTTTTTCTGTTTGGAAAATCAAGCTGTCGGCACCGTTGATTTTATCGATCTTTTCTTTTTCTGCTTTATCGGTTGCTTCGTTGGCCTTAGCGTCATTCTTCATTCTTTCGATCTCTTCCTTGCTCAGTCCGCTACCTGCTTCAATCTTAATTTTCTGTTCTTTACCGGTGCCTTTGTCTTTTGCACTTACATGCAGCAAACCATTGGCATCAATATCAAACGTTACTTCAATCTGCGGTATACCACGTGGTGCTGGCGGAATATCGCTCAGTTGGAAACGACCTAAGCTTTTGTTGTCAACCGCTTTAGTACGTTCGCCTTGCAGTACGTGTATTTCCACACCAGGTTGGTTATCGGCAGCAGTGCTATACACTTCTGTCTTTTTGGTAGGGATGGTAGTGTTAGAAGGAATCATTGGGGTAAGCACACCGCCCAATGTTTCAATACCTAAGGTCAGTGGGGTAACGTCCAGCAGCAGTACATCTTTTACTTCGCCGGTTAATACACCACCCTGAATGGCAGCACCCACGGCTACTACTTCATCCGGGTTCACACCTTTATTTGGTTTCTTTCCAAAGAACTGTTCTACAATTTCCTGCACTTTAGGGATGCGGGTGCTACCACCTACCAGGATCACTTCGTCAATCTGAGATTTGCTGTAACCAGCATCTTTCAGGGCAGCTTCACAAGGTTTTAAGCAACGCTCAAACAACTTGTCAGCTAATTTTTCAAAGTTTGCACGGGTCAGTTTTTTCACTAAGTGCTTAGGCACTCCGTCAACTGCAGTGATATATGGCAGGTTGATTTCGGTTTCTGAAGAGGAACTCAGTTCCACCTTCGCTTTTTCAGAAGCTTCTTTCAGGCGTTGCAGAGCCATTGGATCTTTACGCAGGTCAATGTTTTCTTCTTTCTTGAATTCATCAGCCAACCAATCCATGATTACTTGATCAAAGTCATCACCACCCACGTGCGTATCACCATTGGTGCTTTTTACTTCAAATACACCATCACCTAAGTCCAGCACAGAAATATCGAATGTACCGCCACCTAAGTCAAACACGGCAATCTTCTGATCGGCCTGTTTTTTATCTAATCCATAAGCCAGGGCAGCTGCAGTAGGTTCGTTTACAATACGTTTTACGGTAAGGCCTGCAATTTCACCGGCTTCTTTGGTTGCCTGGCGCTGTGCATCGTTAAAGTAAGCTGGTACCGTAATTACTGCATCTGTTACTTCGGTTCCTAAAT
>CAXTDG010000020.1:0-17672 GCA_964242675.1 uncultured Chitinophagaceae bacterium | reverse complement strand
ATTTTTCTTCTACTACTTCCTTACCGAGTTTTATTAAGGTAGCATCATCAGCTTTTGCATCGCTGGTTTTGCCATATTCTATCTGACCATAACGCTTAATGGCATCCGCAAAATCAAGGTACACGGCTAGTTTGGTGGTACCTACGCCATAGCCTTCATCGCAACGCTCTTTGGCAGCCCGGCTGGCCACGTCACGAGGAACCAGATTACCGAAGGCAGGGTAGCGGCGTTCCAAGTAATAATCTCTTTCGTCTTCTGGTATTTCGCTGGCCTTGCGTTTGTCATCTTTTGCTTTTGGTACCCAAATGCGGCCGTCATTTCGTAGTGATTCCGACATCAGCGTCAGCTTGCTTTGGTACTCACCACTCACCGGTATACAGGTAGGGTGAATTTGCGTAAAGCAGGGATTGCCAAATGCAGCCCCATTTTTATGAGCTTTCCAGGCAGCTGTTACGTTGCAGCCCATTGCGTTGGTGCTCAGGTAAAAAACGTTGCCATAGCCACCGCTGCAAATTAGCACTGCATGGCCAAAATAACGCTCCAAGTCACCAGTGTTTAAATTACGAGCAATGATACCACGAGCCTTACCTTCAATGGTTACTACTTCCAGCATTTCGTGGCGGGCATACATTTTTACATTACCCAAAGCTACCTGACGTTCCAAAGCGCTGTAAGCACCTAACAGTAGTTGCTGACCCGTTTGGCCAGCGGCGTAAAACGTACGCTGTACTTGTGTTCCGCCAAAGGAACGGTTGCTGAGCAGGCCACCATATTCACGGGCAAAAGGAACGCCTTGTGCCACACATTGATCAATAATGGCTGCACTTACTTCGGCCAGGCGGTGTACGTTTCCTTCACGGGCACGGTAGTCACCACCTTTAATAGTATCGTAGAAAAGGCGATAAACGCTATCACCATCGTTCTGGTAATTTTTTGCTGCATTGATACCACCCTGCGCTGCAATGGAGTGTGCACGGCGGGGGCTATCCTGGTAACAAAATGCTTTTACTTTATAACCCAATTCGCCCAAAGCTGCAGCAGCAGAAGCACCGGCCAGGCCAGTTCCTACAATTACAATTTCCAGTTTGCGTTTATTGGCAGGGTTTACCAGCTTACAGGTAGCCTTATAGTTTTTCCATTTGCTATCCAGTGGGCCGGCAGGTATTTTGGCGTTTAGCATACAATTCAATAATTAAAATGTGGACTCGGAATTACAGATATAAAACGCTTGAGAAGTGTTGTAAGTTCAGAACAAGAAAATTAAACAAGCGTCCTGATTAATCCAGCCATTTGAAATAAACGGCTAGCGGCATTAGGGCAAAAAGAAGCGGTACCGCAATAGAGTAAATGATACCAGTGCCCTTTACGAGTGCTATGTATTTGCGATTGCCTAAGCCTAGTGTACGGAAGGAACTTTTAAAGCCATGCATCAGGTGATAAGCCAGCGAAGCACAACCCAATACATACACCACTACCACCCAACCTACACTAAAGGTCATTTGCATCAGCTTGTACATATTGTGCATTTCTACGCCGTTATAAGTAACTGGCGTAATATCCTGACCAGTGAATCGGGCCTTTACCCAAAAAGCACTGAGGTGCAAAATGAGAAACAGGAGAATGATAGTTCCCAACAAACCCATGCTGCGGCTATACCAGGTGCTGCCCCGGCTGCCAAACTTTACTGCATAGCCTACGTTGCGGGTCTTACTGTTTTGGTACCATAGCACAAAACCCTGTACAATGTGTAAAATAAAACCAAGGAAAAGCCCGTACTCCAGAATGCGGACAACGACCATCGTAGCCATAAAATGGGCGGAGATGTTAAACATCCGGCCCCCGTCGTTAGCAAAAATGCAGGCATTCAGCCCTACGTGTACAATCAAAAAAGTAATCAGGAAAAAACCGGTAAAAGCCATCACAAATTTTTTACCGATGGAAGAAGTGAACAGTTGTTGCCAGGTCATACTCGAAGTGCTGATGATTTTTAAAAAGCAATCGGCGCAAAAGTAAGACCGCCGCATTATACCGCTTTATCTTTTTTCAACCATCTGTGCAAACGTGTTCAATATCATAAGAATGTAAAAAGATGAACGAGTACTTATATTCCCTACCGCTACATTTGCCGCCATTTTTTGAAAAGTGGTTACAAAATTATTTTCGGCTATAAGTGTTGCGTTACTATTTGTCTGTGCTGCTGCAACCGCACAGTCATCCGAACTTGACCCGGTCACAGTTACCTCTACGCTACAATCGGTCAACAGCTCTTCCACCGGGAGAAATATCGTGGTGCTAAAAGGAGAGCAGATTAACAAGCTGCCAGTGCGTTCGATAGATGAACTGCTGCGCTACCTGCCGGGTGTGGAAGTACAAATGCGGGGGCCGTTAGGAGCACAAAGTGATATTGTGTTACGAGGCGGCACTTTTCAGCAAGTGCTGGTGGTGGTGGATGGCGTGCGGATAAATGATGCTAACACCGGGCACTTCAATAGTTACATCCCTATAAGCCCGGCACAAATTGAGCGGATCGAAATATTGAAAGGAGCCGCTTCAGCAGTGTATGGTACCGAAGCGGTAGGAGGGGTGATTAACATTATTACTAAAGCATTTGCTGCAAGAAATCAGTCAACAGTAGGCAGTCAGCAGTCGGCAGGTGGTAAAATAATAAGGCATGCTAATGGGCAAATAGCTGTTGGATCGTATGGTACCGTTACAGCCAATGGCGGCGGTTTTTATCAAAATAAAAATACGGCTATAGATGCAGGCTTTTTAACCAATCATACCACCGGCCAGCCGCAACGAGGTACGGATGGTTTCGTTCACAACACTACCGCTTCCATTGGCCTTAGCCATTCCTTCAGTCCCTACCTCAAACTGTCCGTACGATCCTCATTCGATACCCGGCATTTTGCAGCACAAAACTTTTACACCACTTTTCTATCTGATACAGCTACCGAACGAGTAACCACCTTTTGGAATCAGGTACAATTGCAGTACAGCAAAAAGAAACATTCCATTACACTCAACACCGGCTACAAGACATTAAAGGATGAGTATCGGTACAATTCAATTTCAACGGCTAATAGCAATAGAAGCGGTTTGCTGCAAAGCCTTGCCAGCTATAGCTTTAAACCAAAAGAAAGAACAACCTTTACCACTGGCGTTCAGTGGCTTAATAAAAAAATTGAGTCTAACGATCGGGGCAATCATCTGCTGAATCAGGTAGGAGTTTTTGCTTTGTGGCATCAGCAATTGGGAAAGCATTTTTACATCAACCCTGCCCTGCGGCTGGAGTGGAACCAACGAAGTGGCAGTGAACTAGTGCCCCAACTAAACTTAGCCTATAAACTCCGGCAATGGCAACTGCGGGCTAGTGGCGGCAAAACCATCCGGGATGCTGATTTTACAGAACGGTTCAATAATAACAACAAAGCGCTGGTAACGGGTGGCAGCATCGGCAACCCCGATTTGCAGGCAGAACGATCTTGGAGTTATGAGGCAGGTGCCGACTTTTTAGGCCTGCCGCATACCAAGATTGCCGTTACTGGTTTTCAGTCCCGGTTTAGCCGATTGATTGATTATGTAACCACGCCTTACGGCCAGATACCGCACAACCAGAACCTTGCACCTAACGGCACATTTGCCTTGGCCAGAAACATAGGCGATATAACAAATACAGGTGCCGAGCTGGATATACAATACAGCCACCAATGGAGCAATCGTCAGCAGCTTTGGCTATCAGGCGGTCTAACCTTACTTCACACCAGCAGTAACCAGCCAGTTACTTCGTTTTACTTATCATCTCATGCCAACGTGTTGGCCAATGCCAGTGCAGTGTACACTTACAAATGGCTACAAATCAGCCTGAATGGCGTTTATAAAAGCCGAACTGTAAGATCGGCCCCGGCTATCAAAGCAGCCATTAGCAAGGAGTATTTTGTGATGAATAGTCGTTTGGCTGCCAATATTTATCAGAACAAAGTGCAGCTTTTTGTACAGGCTGATAATGTTTTTAATAAAGCATATAGCGATTTATTAGGCGCAATCATGCCTCGCCGCTGGGTACTGGGCGGAGCAAGTTTTCAGCTTTGGCAATAATGATTTTTAGTCAGACGATTTGGGCACTCCTTATGGTTCAAGCTACTGTAGAGACGCACGGCTGTGCGTCTCTACTATCAACCATTCATCCTACTGCCCATTAATGGCGCTGCTCCATGCTGCGGCTTTTTTTCTATTCATTTTAAAAAGCATAAAAACCTTTTTTAACCGCCTTCTCCCAGCCGAACTTTTATCTTAGCGCCAAACGTAAGCATCGCATGAGAAGATACTTCGCCGCAGTTCTGTTGTTACTTTCATTTACTTCCAAAGCCCAGGATACTACAGCCGACTCTGTTTGGCTAGTGCAGCATTACACCAAAGTAGAACGCATGATTACCATGCGGGACGGTACCAAACTCTTTACGGCTATTTATGCTCCGAAAGATTCTTCTGAAAAGCACCCCATCCTTATGACCCGTACGCCGTATTCCTGCGCCCCTTACGGCGAAAAGAACTACCGCAAATTCTGGACAACTTACCACATGAAATACGCAAAGGAAGGCTACATTTTCGTGTACCAGGATGTGCGGGGCCGTTACCTGAGCGAAGGGATTTTTCAGGATGTGCGGCCTTTTAATACCGCTAAGAAAACACCACAGGATATTGATGAAGCCAGCGATACCTACGACACGATAGATTGGCTGGTAAAAAATGTAAGCGGCAACAACAATAAGGTAGGTGTATTTGGTATTTCCTATCCTGGCTTTTACAGCACCATGGCGGCTTTGAGCGGCCATCCTTCACTGAAAGCAGTTTCGCCGCAGGCACCGGTTACCGATTGGTTTATGGGTGATGATTTTCATCACAACGGTGCCTTTATGCTTATAGATGCTTTTGAGTTTTACAAAGGGTTTGGTGTGCCTCGTCCGCAGCCGGTGCAGGAGTATGTAAAGGGCTACATCCGCAATCAGGCCGATGCGTATGCTTTTTACCTGGCCGGTGGTCCTATCCCAACTTTTACCAGCAAATACTTAGGCGATAGTATTGGGTTTTGGAACGACCTGATTGCTCACCCTAACTACGATGCTTGGTGGCAGGCCCGTAACCCACGCAATTTTGTGAACAACCTAAAACCAGCCATGCTGGTAGTAGGCGGCACCTTCGATGCAGAAGATTGCTTTGGTGCTTGGAACTTGTATAAAGCCATTGAAGAAAAGAACTCCTCAAAATCATACAACAAACTGGTAATGGGACCCTGGTTTCATGGTGCCTGGGGTGGCCGCAGTACAGGTTACAATTTAGGGAAAGTAAAATTTGGTAGTAAAACTTCTGAATGGTATCAGCAAAATATAGAGATGCCTTTTTTCCAATATTACCTGAAAGGAAAGGGGAATACAGATAGTATCACCGAAGCCAATGTATTTTTTACCGGAGAAAATAGCTGGCACCACTTTGCCCAATGGCCTCCGAAAAACATCAGTTATCAAAACCTGTATTTACTACCAGCACATAGCCTTTCATTCGAACATCCCCGCAGTTTGAAACCTAAAGAAAAGCCAAGTGCAGAAACGGCCTGGAGCCAATACACCAGCGACCCAGCTAATCCGGTTCCGCATGAATCTGACACCATTAAAAATCGGACAAGAGAATATATGACCGCCGATCAGCGGTACGCTCAAAAACGGGCTGATGTGCTCTATTTCCAAACAGATACTTTGCAACAAGATATTGTATTAGGCGGCCCGCTCACTGCCGATTTGAATGTAAGCATCACTGGCACCGATGCTGATTTTGTGATAAAACTGATTGATGTTTTTCCTGCTAACATTACCAGCCGAGACACCGCTTACGCTGCCGACAGTACCATGAACGGTTACCAGATGCTGGTACGGGGAGAAATAATGCGGGGACGCTTCCGCAATAGTTTTGAGAAACCAGAGCCATTTGTGAGCAACAAAATTACAAGGGTAAAATTTACGATGCCTGATGTTGCTCATACGTTTTTGAAAGGCCATCGTATTATGGTGCAGGTGCAAAGCAGTTGGTTCCCGTTAGTAGATCGCAACCCACAAACTTTCGTTGATATTTATCATGCAAAGCAGGAAAATTTTAAAGCGGAAGACATCCGCATTTATCATACAGAAGGTATTACAAGCAAAATAGTGTTGCCGGTATTGCCGTAATTAAATTGGTCTCAGACCACTGTAATAAACGAGCTTTCTAATAAGGAAATTAGAAAGTAATTAAAATATAATTAGTATCGTCTTGTGTGACAAGCTCAGTTAATTAGTGTATAGCTTCTTTATAGCAAGCTTTAAATTTCGAAAACCTTCTGTTGCCACGTAAAAGTGAAGCAGAAGGTTTTTTTATTGATTTCACTTTCTAATCTAAAAATGCATCTTATTCAACTTTCTTAGATATTTCTAAGAAAAAGATTAGAAAGTTTCTTCTTTTAATATTCGGCTATTATATTAGGGCTTTAGTCCTTCCTCAAGGTATTGCTTCCCCTCTTGCAGCTTCGTGTGTTACGCTAACGCTTGCCCATTACCGCCAATCTTGTAACTCCGGTAAATACCGGCTTTCAATACTGTACTATGACGAATGCTTACAATGATCCTGACCAGATTTATTTCCGTAAAAAATTTTCGTATGCCAAAACGTTTCCAACGTTTGTGAGCAACAGCTTTGGCGGTACAGATGAAATAGCCCGATGGGTACTGGATTACAACGGCGTGCCTTATAAAGATGAAACCCATGCAACGGGTCTGCATAAGAAGGTGATGCAAAAACTCACGGATGATAAAAGCTTTCGGAATAATCCAGTACTAATAAAAAACGATGGTCTCATTTATACTACCAATAGCATTTTGCAGTATTGTGAGCAAAACGGCCTGTCCTCAAAACGACTTTTACCAACAGATGCAAAACAGAAAAAAACGGTACTGGATTTATATAACATTTTCAATGGTGAGTACGAGGAAAAGGTTGCCAAATATGTATATCTACAGCTATTACCCAATGCCGGTTTTGCCAGGGCCGTGTTCACCGGAAGGGCTTCTTTTCAGGAAAAAATAGCGTACCGTTTTAAGTATGGTGCAATAGCTGCAGACCTGAAGAAAGACCATAATCTGGCAGCGTACACAGCAACGCAGTTACTCAACTTTATTACGCAAATATTTGATAAGGTAAATACTTTGCTGGCCGATGGCCGGAAGTACCTCACCGGTAATAGCATAACGCTTGCTGATATTGCATTTGCGGCTGTCTCATCGCCACTTATTTTACCGGAAGAATGTGGTAGCGTAATACCGCACATCAACCAGATGCCGGACGATTATCGAATGGCCGTTGAAACGCTACGCCGCACCCCCGCCGGGCAGTTTGTGCTTCGTATTTACCAGGAAGACCGAC
The DNA here is from genome assembly GCA_964242675.1 of uncultured Chitinophagaceae bacterium. Lineage (GTDB taxonomy): Bacteria > Bacteroidota > Bacteroidia > Chitinophagales > Chitinophagaceae > JAZKFT01. Next base: position 10,223 of record CAXTDG010000020.1, on the reverse strand, counting down.
CTCCCAAACGGTTGCCATCGGCCATGCCTAGAGACCCAGGTATAATGGCCCGCATTGCCGACAAACTGAAACTTTCTATGAATGTGAACAAAGGCAAGCTGTTCTTCTTTTTGCAAAAGCGCTATCCGGTACTAAAGCTTGGGCCCTTAAAGCTAATGACGGTTAATAAAAACGACCTGGTGACGGAACTATTAGATCGGAGTTTAGACTTTACGGTAGAAGAAATCAATAGCAAGAAAATGGCCGATCAGAAAGGGGCTTTCTTTCTGGGGTGGGACCAGAACAATCCACAATTTGACAGAGAAAGAAATTTTGTACGGAGTGCTACTAAAAGAGAGGACCTGGAACTGATTAGAGGATTTGTGCGGAAGGCTGCCGAAAACATTACTGACAATGCACAGGACTACGGAAGGCTGGATGTGCCCAACACCCTAAACTATCCGGTACTGGTGATGCTGTTAGATTTTTATTTTGGTGTACCCGCTCCATCGTTAGAAAAAATGAAGCTCTGGCACAGGGCACTTTTTTACGATCTGTTTCTCAATTTTACAAATAACCCGGCCAAGCACAAGCTGGCTGTAGATGCCTCACTAGAGCGTCGAGACTGGATACTGGAACTGATAGAAGACCGCAAGCAAATGCTGAAAGACGGCACACCGCTGGACGATAATATTCTGAACCGCTTATTGCTGATGCAGCAAGAGCCGGGCAATAGCTGGTTTGATGATGATACGCTGCAACGTAATGTGGGCGGGCTGCTTACTGGCATTCTGGAAACGACAAATAAGGCAATAATATTTGTGTTGGATGAATTGTTCAACCGCCCCGATGTGCTGAAAGGTGCTATTGAAACAGCGCAGGCAAAGGACATGAAAAAAATGTATGGTTACGTATCCGAGGCATTACGCTTTAATCCGGTGCAGCCAGGCGTTATCCGGTTTTCGGAAACGCAGCAACAGCTAAAAGGGAAGGGCACAAAGTCGTACACCATTCCCGCAAAAACAAAAGTGTTTGCACTAACTGCCGCTGCCATGTTTGATCCGGCAGCTTTTCCTGATCCTAAAAAGTTTGACCCGGAACGCCAATCGGTGTATATGAATTATGGGTATGGGCTGCATGAATGCTATGGCAAATACATAAATACGGTAACTATTAGCGAACTGGTGGCAGCTGTGCTGCGGCTGAATAATGTGCAAAGAGGAGAGGGTAGGGCTGGTAAAAAAACAGGCCTACAGCAGGGGCCTTTCCCAACCAATTTCGTAGTAGCGTTTGAGCAAGACGATACCGGTGCATAGCAGCAATAAAGTATGTCTTGCCTCTTCCAAAACAACAGTGCATCCTGCCGCCTGTAAAGAAAAATCAGTAACGCTATAACCCTATTAAACAATTGTAATATGGTTCGACAGAACCCGCTAACCCTTGTCACGCCGGTAGTACCTGCCCTGCGGGATAAACTAAACGAGGTGCTGATGCAGCTACGGGGCGATTTGGAAAAGGGCAAGCCGCAGCAGTTCCAGGATATAGATACTATCCATTATTTCCGGCTGGTGCTGATGGAAGCCCAACCACCAGATGAAAAAGGCGTAAGCTATCCTGCAAAATTTGTGTTGAGCACCGACTACGATGGCGACGAAGAGGCCCAGTTAGGAGCACTGGCAACCAAAAGCCCGCAACTGATGGATTCATTTTACGAAAACTGCGAGGGTTACCCGGCGGCAGCTACCCGTACACCTGACAGCCGTGTTGCGTATTTTAAAAAATGGCGAATTAAGCCAGCTGCTTTTTTTGCGGGTGCACCTGGCCGTACGCTGGTGCAGATAAGAAAGGAAAATGAGCTTCGGAACTATATCTGGAATTTCCTGCACAATGGTAAATGGAGCAACCAATCGGCTGTACAAATACACAAAACCATCCAGGAAAATGTAACGGCTAAAACAGAGTTTCAGTGGGCCAGGCAAAAAGCACCTTTACCCTCGGAAAACTGGCTGGGGCTGGCTTTGCTCGGTCTCATACTGCTGGTACTGCTTCCCTTCATTCTTATCTGGATTATTATCATTCACTTTCGGTACGAAACAACGGACAAACCACTGGGCCTAACGCCTAGCCAGATAGATGGTGCCCACACCCGCAAGCTGGAAGAGTATGAAGATTTTCATAACCAGAACCAGTTTACACAACTGCTAATCATGAAGCCTCAGAAAATGCGGCTCATCACTTTACAGGGCCTCATGTTGTTCGCAAAATCACTCATCAACAACTTGTTCGTACGTGGTAAATTAATGGGTATACCCACTATTCATTTTGCCCGCTGGTTAATGATGGATGGCGACCGCCGTATGTTGTTCTTCAGCAATTTTGATGGTAGCTGGCAGCAATATTTAGGCGATTTTATCGACAAATCGGGTTGGGGCCTCACCGGCATCTGGAGCAACACCGAAAATTTCCCTCGTACCAAATTTCTATTTGCCGGAGGCGCTTACGACGAAGAACATTTTCTAGCCTGGAGCCGCTATTATCAAATTCCTACGGCAGTTTGGTATTGTGCTTATCCCAATCTGTCTATCAAAAATGTAATGAACAATACTTACATCCGCAATGAGTTGATGATGGAGCCGAACGAGAAGCGGTCGCAGCAGTTTTTAAACCGATTTTAAAGCGGACTTCAGATGAACAGCGGGAGACAGATACAGGAATTTTGGGCGCCCACTGCGTGCCGGGCTGTCTGTAGTAGTCCTCGGCCCGCCGGTTCCTCCTAAGCAATCTTTCATTCCATTCTCTATATCACTCACGTATTCTGGCGGGCCTGTGGGCTACTACTGCCCATCCCTGGCGCTTCCAAACGCTATCATTCACTATTGACTATTTACCAATAAACCACTGTATGGAAAAAATAGAAGAAGCCGACATTCAGGGATATATCGTACGGGGATATAAGCACATGATGTTTTCCAGGTACGTGTTGCTGCACATCACCGATGCTGCGGCGGCTAAGAGTTTCCTGCAAGACATTAGTGGCAGCATTACCAACGTAACGCATTATCCCAAAACCAATTGCCTCAACATTGCTTTTACAGCACCTGGCCTTCGGGCACTGGGTATGAATGAGGAAAACCTCAGCAACTTTCGGCGGGAATTTACCGAAGGCATGACCACGCCGCACCGCCAGCGTATCCTGGCCGATTTTGATAGTAGTGCTCCCGAAAAATGGCGCTGGGGCGGCCCCAACAACAAGGAAGTACACATCATGCTACTAGTATTTGGTGCCGATGAACCTACCATGATGAGCTACTACAAACAAATGCAGGAGCAATTTACCGCCGCTGGCATCGAGTGCATATTTGAGTTGGATGGTCAAACGCTACCCTTCAACCGGGAGCATTTTGGTTTTAGAGATGGCATTTCGCAGCCAATTATAAAAGGTAGCGACCGTAAAGGACCTGTGCAGGATCATACCAATGCTGGCGAATTTATAATGGGGTATAAAAATGAATATAATGTGTACCCCGATACGCCCATCCTGGCAAAAGACCAGGGCGATACCAGCGATCTGCCCTTTGACCCAATGGGTAGCGGCAAGAAAGATCTGGGCCGCAATGGTAGCTACCTGGTGATACGCCAACTACAGCAGGACGTAGATGGCTACTGGACATTTATGAATGAGAAAACGAAGAATGAAGACGGCAGCATTAATAAGGCAGAAAGCACTAAGCTTGCGAGCAAGATGATGGGTCGCTGGCCAAGCGGTGCACCGTTGGCCCGCTTTCCCGATAAAGACCCTTGTGGCGAGGATAAAGATGACGACTACTACACGCAGTATTTTACCTACCAGGATCTTGACAAAGAGGGCTTGGGCTGTCCGTTTGGGGCACATATACGCCGCACCAACCCACGGGATAATTTTGAGGACAATGGGCCGCACCAATCCTTTAAGCTTACCAACAGGCACCGCATTATACGCCGGGCAAGGCTGTATGGCAGTCCTTATTGTGGCTCGCCCACCAAGCACACTCCCGAAACAGAAGTAGGACTGTTGTTTATGTGTTTCAATGCTGACATTGGGCGGCAGTTTGAGTTTGTATCCTACACCTGGGCCAATTATCCCAAATTTCTTCAATTGTACAACGACCCCGATCCTGTTACCGGCATTCGGGAAGTGGCTGTACCAGGCACCGAGCAAAACTTTACCATACCTGCAAAACCCGTAAATAAATACATCACTGGCATGAAGAGCTTTGTAACGGTACGAGGTGGTGGCTATTTCTTTTTCCCCTCTATCACAGCGCTTAATTATCTCACCACGCTGTAATACTCCAGAAAGAAAATGCACCTGCAATAAGTGTAAGCAATCATCCTAAAACCCTTTATATGACACTTGATTCCTTCTTTACACTTGCAAATGGAATTGCAGGTGTTGGCTGGCTGGTAATACTACTATTAAGCCCCCGATGGAAACGCTATGATGCTTTTGTAATTGGGATAGTGGTAGCGGTACTAGCTGTGGCTTATACCATTTTAAATTTTAGTAATCCTCGGTCCGACATACTGCAAAAATTTGGTACACTAAATGGCGTGATGGAATTATTTCAAAGTAAAGCACTGGTGATGGCTGCCTGGTGTCACATTCTTGCTTTCGATTTAATAGGAGGTATATGGATGAAGAAAAATTCGTTGAAATTCAATATTGGTCATGGTTGGTTAATCATCCCGTTTTTAGTAACCATAGCACTAGGGCCACTTGGTTTTTTATTGTACTTACTTGTCCGCTGGATTAAAACGAAAACCTACTTTGCAGAAAACTGATGGAAATGAATGTGTCATATGCAATTGCTATGGATGAGATAGTAATGAGAAGTTTAGTTAAATCACTAAAAATGCAGATGCCGTACCGTTAGCCCATTGTTCATTAATTGCTTTAGCGAATCAATGCCAATTTGCAGGTGACGCTCCACATAATCAGAGGTTACCTTCTTATCGCTTTCTTCTGTTTTTACACCTTCTGGTGTCATGGGGCTATCACTTACGAGCAGTAAGGCCCCAGTAGGTATTTTATTAAAAAAGCCTACCGTAAAAATGGTAGCCGTTTCCATATCAATGGCATAGGCTCTGAGTTTTTGCAGGTATGCTTTGAAGGTTTCGTCATGTTCCCAAATGCGGCGGTTGGTGGTATAACATACGCCCGTCCAATAGTCCTGTTGGTATTCCCGAATGGTGGTACTAACCGCTTTCTGTAAGGCAAATGCCGGAAGCGCAGGCATTTCCGGCGGAAAGTAATCGTTGCTGGTACCTTCGCCCCGGATAGCTGCAATAGGAAGAATGAGATCGCCTACTTTGTTACGCTTTTTCAGGCCACCACATTTGCCCAAAAACAACACTGCTTCCGGATCAATAGCTGTTAGCAAATCCATTACGGTAGCAGCTCCGGCGCTACCCATTCCAAAGTTGATGATGGTAATACCATTGGCAGTTGCACATTGCATGGGCCGGTCAAGACCAACTATTTTCACCTTATTCCAAGTGGCAAACATGGTGAGGTAATTACTAAAGTTGGTGAGCAAAATATACTTGCCGAAATTCTCTAGTTTTTCGCCGGTGTAGCGGGGCAGCCAGTTGGTTACAATTTCTTCTTTTGTTTTCATTTTGTTTGCCTGTTTAATGGATGAAGTGTAAACAAATGTAGTGTGGATAAGGTGCTTCATTGCCACTACTTTTGGCAACATGATAACTGTGGAGTTTCCGGTGCCTACTTTTAAAATAAAACAGGAAAAGGATAAGGATTACATCTTTGATTCTTTACGCAAAAAATGGCTGGTGATTACACCGGAAGAATGGGTACGGCAAAACTTTGTACAGTACCTTATCCAAGTATTGCAGTACCCGGCCAGCCTGATAGGATTGGAGAAGGAAATAAAGGTGGGTGAACGCAAAAAACGGTTCGATATAATTGTGTGCAACCGCAATGCTGAGCCATGGATGCTAATTGAATGTAAAGCCATGAATGTTCCGCTATCGGAAAGCGTATTAGATCAGGCCTTGCTGTATCATCAAACCGTTCAGGGGAATTATTTAGTAATTACGAATGGTGCTTTTACACAGTGTTTTATGCTTAAGCCAGGCGTTGCAGAAATGAAAGCAATGCCATTGCCACAATTATTTTTGTAAGTTATTTTGGTTTACCAGCCTGCCGGTTTTCCGCATCTAGTTTTGCTAAAAAAGCTTCTGCTATTTTTAAATGATTTTCTCTTTTCTCCTTGTCCATTTTATCAAGACTTCCTAGCAACAAACCAAGTCGTGGATTCTTCTCAAAAAAAGAGCGGTGCACCTGCATGAAACGCCAGAATAAACCATCCCATATTTCATTCCACGATACTTGTTCTGTAACAGCTTTATCTTTTGCTGATTTCCCTTTTAGATTGAGCTTTACAAATCCTGATACAACTGGTTCGATTACTTCATTCTCGTCATCAAAATCAATAGCTGCCTGCTTTTTGATTTTCTGGTCTCCCTTTTTCCAGTCGCTCATTTTCAGCAGGTAATTACTGCCGCTGATGTAGGGTTTCGTCATCATCAATCCACCATCGCTAAACTGTGTCATTCCATATGTGTTAGGCACCATCACCCAGTCGTATGCATCTATATACATTTCCATAAACCAGCGATACACTTCATCAGGATCAAACTCGCAGAGCAACATAAAATTACCCATCACCATCAGCCGTTCTATGTGGTGGCTGTAGCCAGTTTGCAACACTTTTTTAATGACTGTATCTACCGGCGTAATGCCTGTTTCACCGCTCCAAAAAGAGTGGGGTATAGATCGGTGAAAGGTCCAATAGTTTTTAGTACGCTGCTTACGGCCTTCCCGTTGGTACACAGTATGAATAAACTCCCGCCAACCCAGTATCTGCCGAATAAAACCTTCGGTAGAGTTGAGTGGAATATCTTTGGCTTTAGATACTTTAATAGCTGCATTAATAATCTGTTTCGGATCCAACAGGCCGATGTTTAGCATAGGCGTAAGCACCGAATGGTATAGGTAGTGCTCTTCAGCAACCATTGCATCTTCATACACACCAAACTTTTCAAATCGGTTATTCAAAAAATCAGTTAACCAATCCTCTGCTTGCTGATGTGTAATCGGGTATTTAAAATTGTCAATATTGCCATAGTTATCCGGCCAGTGTTTATTTACATAATCAATGGCTTCTTTTACGTAAGCGTCCGGTTTAGGAAAATGCAATTCGGGCACTACTTCGTCTTTGGGAAATGGTGCCCGGTTTTCGTCGTCAAAACTCCACTTACCACCTTTTGGTGAACCGTCTTTTTCCAGCAATATTTTAAAACGCTTTCGCTGCCAGTTGTAAAAATCTGTTTGGAAATAAGACTTCTTTCCATTGAAATAAAAGTCGGCATCTTTTGGTGTGGTAATGAAGTTTGGAGTAGGGTAAAGGACAGCTTTTATACCATGCGTTTCCAGCGTTTTTTGTAAACGTCGGTGCAGCCAATCGTCGCTTAGTTCTGCATAATGGACTTCGCTGATTTTTTGTTGTTTGAGCCATGCTCCCAGGTGCCGTACATCACTATGCTTTTCACTTGCTTCAATGTAGGTTGTTTCTATTTTCTTTTTGCGAAGCATGGCTTCATAAGTTTTCATACTTGCTCTATGCAGTACCAGTTTTTGCTTATGAAAATGGTAATGATTGAAGTACAAAAACTCCTCAACTAAAATCACTTTTCTACCCGATTCAATAGCTGGATGGTCTTTGTATAATTGATGCGGAAAAATCAGTGTGGCAATGCTCATGTAAGCCATAAAACAAGAGCAAGAAGGCTTTGTTTAAGAGAAGTGGAAAGTGGCTACAAATAAAAAAGCTGTGAGCATTACACTCACAGCTTTTCATTAAAATTGAAATTATTTAAAACCAGCTTCCATACCATTTCTCATTTGCATGTTCATCTTTTTGCAAGCGCCTCCTGCGGCGGCCTACTTCGGCCCGGTGGCGGAAAGCAGTGATGATCATTAATGGAATGAATAGGAAAATAAGTGGAGGAATACCCATTAGGCTAATCCATTTGCCACCATACTGCCGGCGCATTGGGCGGCGCAGGCGTTCGGCTATCAGGTACATACTTGGTACAATCAGCAGCGTCATAAAGAAGGCGAAAGCAAGACCAAAAATGATGGTCCAGCTAAGCGGTTTCCAGAACGATGCATTATCGCCGCCAAAGTAGATATGCGGATTGAGTTCGGAGAACAGGGTAATGAAGTTGATATTGAAACCAACTGCCAGCGGTACCAACGCCAGGATGGCTGCCAGAGCCGTTAATAGCACCGGAATAATACGGGTTTTGCCAGCTTGTATTACCGCTTCACGGGTACGCAAACCACGGGCTCGCAGTTCATCGGCAAACTCAATTACCAGGATACCGTTTTTAACAACAATTCCCGCCAGGCCAATCACCCCAATTCCGGTCATTACCACACTCACTTCCATACCGGTAAGGCTGAAGCCCAGGAATACACCAATAAGGCTAAATACAATTTCGGTAAGGATGATAATGGACTTACTAATAGAGTTGAATTGTATTACCAGAACGAACAGAATCAATAGAAGTGCAATTACCATAGCTCTACCTAAGAATGCGCCTGTCTCAGCCTGTTGTTCACCTTCTCCGGTCTGGCGGATGGTTACATTATCAGGTTTCTTTTTAAAATTATCGATATAGCTTTTTAACTGCTGGTTTACGGCAGTAGGCGTGTAACCTTGAGAAAGTAATACGTTGCTCCGTAGCGTAATTACCCGCTTTTGGTTTTTGCGTTTTACACTGCCTAGCGTACTGGTTAGGTCTACTTTTACCAGCGTACTAATAGGTACATGTTTAATACCGCCGCCCGATAGATCCCGGAAAATGACATCCATGTTCAGAATATCGGTGAGGCTTTTACGCTGTAACTCATTGTTGCGAATCTGGATTTTGTATTCATCCTCGCCATCTTTTATTTTAGAAGCTTCCCGGCCAAACAAAGCAGTACGAATTTGCTGACCAATAGCAGCACTACTTACCCCGGCAATATTGGCCCGTTCTCTATCAACCGTAAAACTAATTTCCGGATTGTTCAGGTCTACGTCCATCTTCAATTCTTCCACACCTGGAACGGCAATAGAATCTAGGTAGTTCTTTAACCCAACGGCTGTTTTAATCAGGCCGTCAAAGTCTTCACTGGCTACTTCAATATTTACCGGCGGTTCTGTAGGTGGGCCTCCTTTTTCCTGGTCTACACTTAGCTCTGCTCCGGGAATACCTTTTACTGCATTTCGGATGGAATCGAGATAAGGGCGGGTAGAAACACCATGGCGTTCGCCAAATTCTACGAACGAAACCTGTATGCGGCCCAGTTCGCTACGAGTACTACGGTCGCCACTGGTAGGGTCGCTGGCACCCACAGCTATATTGGTGATCACACTTTCTACTACGGGGTTTTTCTTGCCGCCTTCCAGTCCTAGAACTTGATCTACCTTGGTTTCTATCGTTTTGGTTACACTATCCGTGTATGCTACAGAGGTACCTACGGGTAGTTTCAGGTACACAAAAATCTGGTTGGGATCGGCCTGCGGAAAAAACGTAACCGGTACTCGACCCGAACCGGTAGCCCCGGCAAACAGGAACAACGAAAGCAGAAATAGCCCAACTGTACCAAGTAGCAAATACACCGGCCTCCAGCCTTTTACCGCCCAGCGAAGCAAACTTTCGTAGTGGCCCATAATCCAGGGCAAAGCCCGGTTCTGGAAACCATGAATCCAGCCTTCGAAAAAGTAGCGGTTCAGCACCATTAGTAAAGCAAAAAGGAGCAGTAAATTGCCAAAGAAAAGATAGGTGCCACCCGGGTGTTCTGCTTCGCCATTTGCAGGAATTAGTTCACCTGCATTTTTCATTACACCAAACACGTCCAGCAACACCGCAACAACAATTAGTATCCAAAAAGATGGCTTGCGAAAAATATCACTCTTACGGCTCTTGTGATCGTCTTCCGCATGGTTCATAAAATCTACCGCAAACACGGGGTTCATGATGAAGGCAACAATAAGCGAAGCCGAGAGGGTGAAGATGAGCATAGCAGGCAGGTAAATCATGAATTTACCAATAATGCCTGGCCAAAAAAGTAGCGGAAAGAAGGGGGCCAGCGTTGTGAGTGTACCAGCCAAAACCGGTACAAACACTTCACC
>CAXTDG010000019.1:0-17793 GCA_964242675.1 uncultured Chitinophagaceae bacterium | reverse complement strand
TCCACCTACTGAATTGGGCGGTAGCTCGGTGAAAGAACTGCTGGACTACGATACGCAGGAAGGTAAAAATTTACAAACCGGTGACACCTGGAAAATAGAATTACCTAAGAGCAATGTGCTACAATTTGTGTTGGAAGATGGTAGCCGCATTAGTGCCCGGCCCAGCGGTACCGAGCCAAAGATTAAATTCTACTTCAGCGTAAAAAGCAACCTACCTACGGCAAAAGATTTTGACCAGGTAAATGGCGAAGCAGATGCGAAAATTACCGGGATGGTGAAGGATATGAAGTTGTAATTAACTCTATAGCATACACAAAAAAGCGGTTATCCTTTTTATGGGATAACCGCTTTTTTTGTATAAATTGATATTCTCTTTTACAGTTTAGTAAACTCTACTACAGCTGAATTAGCTTCATCATCGCCTTTCATTATAATTCTATAGTTACCAGCAGCAATTTTGCCAAATGTATATTTAAATTGTGTCAGGTTGCTAAATTCCATATTCTTTGCCTGATATACTTTGCCATTATTATCTATAAGAGATACTTTGTATTTCCCGTTAAAAAAACTTTCAGTCGATTTAATAGTAACAAAATCAGAGGATACCGGGTTGGGATATAGTAAAATAGCTAATTTCTGATTTTGTTTGCATTGCCCTTTTACAGTAGCGGTTGTACTATATTTAGCCTGTCCATCTTTATCCACCGCTTTTACCCTAAAGTAAAGTGTAGGCGCTTTTAAGGCATCTGTAAGAGCAATAGAAGTACTGTAGCTTTCCAGATTACGTACCTGTGCTTCTACTAATTTATTGAAGGTATTACCCTCTTTACTTACCTCAATTTCATAGCGGCTCAAATTCAGTTCATTCTTTACATTCCAACTTACAGCAACATTACAATCTTTTACTACCGCAGTGATAGCTGTAAAATTCACAGGCAGAATAATGGTATTTACTGTATATGGATTACCAGCGCTATTATTGGCACTATTCGGGTCAGATAAAGGGGTAGTAGTATTTGGTGGGTTATTAATTAAAAAATTAAACGACACCGTAGAAGTAGTTTGAGAACTGGCCCTGAACTCAAAATAGGTTCCATCAGCAAATCCAGCCGGCAATGTGGCAATGGAAGTACCTACAATTTGTGGCTGAGACCCGCTTAAATCGTAACTCCAGTTGAAATAATTACTAAGCGGTGCAGTTGCCAGATTATAAGTAGGATTCAATACCAACCCTGACCCTAACCCTATAATAACCTGAAAATGTCCTGCTGGGGCTGGGGCGTTTGCATCCTGCGAAAAATTATTAATCGTTACTTGTATTCTTCCTACCTGTCCAACACCTAAGTTGTTGGCATCAATAGAACCTCCGGTAGCATTTTAAAACGAATTATTAGAAAAGCCTAAATCACAAACTACAGGCTGTGAAAAACCGATCACAAATAGAAAGGAAAACAGAAATAGAAAGGAGAAGTGTTTCATAAGTATAATTTTAGTTGAAAGATATTTAAATAATTTTGAATAATTATTGAGCAATGCACACAAAGGAACTACTGTTATTAATAAAGGAGGTTTCTGTGGCTATATTTCGTAATACAGAAGTGAAAGTAAGATATGCCTTGTTAGTAGTAGTTCGGGTTATTCGTATTGCTACATAAACAGACTGCCCGCAACTAACCTGATTTCCACTGTTTAAGTTGATATTGTAATTAAATAAATTACTGTTGTCTTCTGTCCATCGACTATTGTCTAAAGGATAAAGTGTTCCTCGTATAGTAATAGAAGGCTGGTTTAACAAGGTATAGTTATAGTCATCCTGCTTACTAATACGTAATTGTGCACTTGTAATGGGATTACCGCCACTTTCGGTTACCTGTAGCAATACGGTAATGGAGGACCCGGAACCTAAGAAAAGATTGTCTGTATAGTTGGCAATAGCCATACTTCCGTCGGGTACCGTGCCGGAGGGTTCAGTAATTATAATTCCGGATAAGACGGCGGTGCAGCCATTAGCATCAGTTACCCTGATGCTGTAAGTACCCGCTGCCAGCCCGGTAAAATTACCGGTGCTAGCCCCTGTTGCATTAGTAGTAGTTCCTGAAATAATTGCGTAGCTATAGCCACTTATCCCACCAGCTGCAGTTACCTTAATAGTGCCGGTCGCTCCGCTATGGCATACGTTATTTACTTTGCTATTTAATGTTATCGAAACAGACGCAGCTGGTTCTGTAATAACAACTGCCTGCGAAACAGTGCAAGCATTTGTGTCTTTTACTAGAATATTGTAGGTACCCTTTGCCAGCCCACTGAAAGAGCCGGTGGAGCGAAACGTAGTTCCGTTGTCAATACTATATCTATAAGGTGTTGTACCTCCGGTAGCGGTTACTATTACGCTTCCCGTAGCTCCACCACCGTAGCAGGCAATATTGTTTTGAGATGTGATAGTGGAGCTCAAAACCGTAGGTTGCCCAACAATTACAGTTGCAGTTTTGCTGGCGTGATTACTAGATGAATCTGTAATAGTAATGGTATAGCTTCCAGCGGGCAGATTAGTAAATACACCTGCACCCGATTGACTGCCGCTTGCCGGGCTGATAGTGTAAGAGTAAGGAGTATATCCACCTGTGGCGGTAGCAGTAATACTGCCATTGTTACTACCGTAGCAGGAAGCACTTTTAGAAACAGTTGCTAATAGAATATCTGATGCCACATTATAGCTATTCCCCGTAAAATTGTTGCCAGATTGAGGGTCCGATATAGGCGTATCAGATTCAGATGGATTAGCAATAATCAGGTTTACAGATATGGTAGAGTTTGCCGGATTTATTGCTTTCAACTCAAAATAGGTTTCCGCTATTTCGTAAGCAGGTATATCCGCTATAGAGGTACCAATGATGAGTGCCTGTGAGCTGGATGTATCATAGCTCCAGGTAAAATAATTGCTCATAGGTGCACTGGCTAAATTGTATTGCGGATTAACCGCAAAACCTGTCCCCAATCCAATCAATACCTGAAAATGCCCTGCCGGAGCATCATCTACACCAAGATTGCCAATGTTTACTTTAAATCGTACAATTTGCCCGTATGAAATCAAGTTGGTATTCAGAGCTGTTCCAGATTGATTTTGAATACCAGCATTAGATAAAAGTAAATCACATGAAACGCCCTGTGCATTACCCTGTAAGTTTTTCAACACAAAAAAGGTAAGGAATAAAAAAAAGCGTTTCATGATCTGTTTCAACATTTGATTTTGAGGCGATGCTTCTGTAACAATTACTCAAGCGTCATTTTAAATTACTACTGCCCTACCAGGTAGAAAGTAGTAGAATTATTATTCCTGATGGCTTCGCTATTAACATTATTCAGGAACGATGTTAGTACGAAATTCACTTTATTAGGATCTGTTCGGGTAAGCGTAAATGCCAGGTAAACTGATCGCAGGCAAGGCACCTGGTTAGGGTTAGTAAGAGAAAGTTTACTGAACACAGCATTAGAGTTATCCAAAGTCCAGTGTGTGTTGTCCAGCGGGTAAGTCAAGCCTCTAATGGTTAGAGATTGCAGGGAAGGATTAAATCCTAACGTATAGCCATCTTGCTTGGTCAGGTTCAACAAAGCAGAAGAAATAGGATTACCTGCATTTTCCGTCACCTGTACCAAAAAGGTAATAGTGGAACCAACATTCAGGAATAAGTTATCCGTATAGTTGGGAATCGAAATGGAAGCATCAGGTACTGTTGCCGTAGGCTGGCTAATAGTATCTGCCCGAAAGGTTGTGCTGCAACCATTCGCTCCATAACCAGTAATGGTATAAATATTAGCTGGTAGTCCTGTGAATTTTCCTGCTATAGGTTGAACCATTGTTACAGGAGACGGATTGATAGTGTACAAATAAGGTGATAATCCACTAGATGCTGTTGCAGTTATTATACCTGTACTACCTCCGTTACAAGTATTGTTTATTTTTACTTTAGTTGCAGTTAGCGTTGTACAAGCTACACATGCTACAGCAGGTTGAAAACCGGTTGTAGCCAACAGGTTATCAGTACCCACAGATAGATAAGGGATGTAGGTAGCTGCGCCATTTATTTTACCTGTTACTATTGTCGGGTCTGTACTGTTTTGCCAGTTACAAGTAGCATTTATAGTGGTCGGTAAAGTATCGCCATTAACCAATGCAAATTGGGTGGCTACGATACTATTACTATGTGCCTGGGTTACAGACCCACTGGTGGCACTATAGCTTACAATACCAGTGGTAGCTGCTATTTTATTCGAATCAATTCTCGTTGTTTGCCGGTCAACATTGTAACCTATAGAAATGGCAACCGGGGCGGTTCTAATCTCATTATTTGTAATAGATACACTTCCAAGAGATGCAGTATTAGTATTGTAACTTGGTGCATCATTACGGGCTTTCACCGTGATGGCTGAGCCATTTGCAGGTGCATAACCATTGGTATCCAGTAAGTTCCCATTGATAACGATATTACTATAAGCTCCATACTTCAGATTTACTTCTAATCCGGCACCTGTAGCTATAGAGCCATTATTACTGAACTTATTATTACTAAGTATAGCATTACTCAACTTTTCAAAATACATACCCTTAGTAGTATTACCGGTGAAGGTTGAATTAGTTACTGATATACCCATAAGACCAGTTTGATTGTTGGCTCCCGTAGCAGGATCTGCATTACTAGTAAGACCATATTGATTGCTATTGAATATCGTATTACTGATTGTCAGGTTAGCAACTTTGCCGGAAACATTTACCCCAAAACCATTACCACTATTATTGAAGGATGAACCTAGTACCGAAACACCTAAAACATTTGCCGCATTGTCCGCCATCACACAATATTGATGCAGGCTTGCTTTTACATTACTAATCGTTATACTTTTTAGATTACTGTTCATGTAAATACCACGGGTAGCACTTAGGTTGGTAACTGAATCAGGCGATCCTTCCAGATACAGGTTACTTACTGTTATACTATCAGCAGTTAGCGTTATTATATTTCCTGTAGCTGTTACTGACTTTAGGGTTGTGCTATCTTGCCCTGCTCCCAGAACAGTGACCCGTTTGTTTACACTAACGTTATCTTTAAAAATACCGGTTGCAATGTTTATAGTAAAACCAGTATCCGCAGCTAGTACGCCCCGCTGAATTTTAGCAGTTGTCCCTGTGGAAAGATGACTGTTTACCGTTACAAAATCATTCTTAGCTTTTACCAACACAAAACCCAAATCGGCAGAATCAATCTTATGATTGATCTTGTCTTCAATTGCAAAATTCTGCACTTGAGTAGCTGCTGCGCCGGTAACATTATCAAACACTACATTAGCAGCATTTATAGTTGCAGCCGGTACAGATAATCCATTGCTAGCCACATCAATGTATTGTGCCTGGCCGGTAAACGTAGCCGGGGTGACACCGTTAAATAGCAGACCCGTATTTGCCCCTGCTAACCTTACCCCTGTTACATTTCCTGAAATTCGGGTATTACCCTGTACTGTCATCCCTACTATTGCATTTGTAGTACTAGCAATATCATCTTTTACATAAATACCAATAGTACCACCATTTATAGTTGTGCTATCAACTACATAGTTGCTACTGCTGCTTACCGTGCTGCTATCATAGTTACTAGCTAGTATAGCGGTATCGCAATTAGTAAATATTCCACTTGTAACTTTTATAGGACTTACAGTTGGGTTGTTTATCAACTTGATACCGTATTTACTACTATTTATTTTATTGGCAATAGCAGAAACCCCTGTGCTGCTTTTTACACCTGTTAGCAGTAAACCAGTATTACCAGTAGCGCCTGATCGACTATTAAGCAGGTTATTAGTAATAGCAAATTTCAATGCATCCTGATAGGTATTTGAATGCCATATGCCTATTATTCTGGAGGTTATTGTATCACTCGAAATAGTAGCTATTCCACCCTCAGCAGGTAATAGGTGGTAGTTAGCTGTATGGATACCAATACCCACTGTGTCCATACAGTTATTTTCTATCCGTGCATAAAAATCATTTCCAATCAATATACCTGTGCCATAGCCATTTGTTGTTAAGTTGTCTATATTATTAAACTTGTTATTAAGGATGGTATTTCCAAAAGTTGCCAGTGTGTCTATAACAGGTAAAATAGAGATAGCAGCCTGGGCAATATTTTTAAATACATTGTTTTCTATCACCAGCTTTTTTTGTGCTGTTCTTACTGTAATTCCTTCCGCTATATCAATGTTGGCTCCGTTAAGCGTAAAGCCATATGTGGAATCAGGATTGTCACCGTTAAATGTGAACCCTTTTACTGTAACACTATCCGCTGCTATCCGCATGATTGAATAGTGATTGGTAGTAGCAGAGTTATAGGTATAGTCTACACGGGCAGGATATAATATGGCTTCTGTTGATCTTGTCGCACAACCAGCTATTGCTGTATTAGGTCCTAATAGAGTAAGTTTTTTATTTACCAGTATTTCCTCTTTATACCCACCAGCACATACCCGAAGTGTATCGCCGTTGATCGCAGAATCAATAGCTACCTGAATGGTACTATAACTGTTATTAGTAATCGAATTAATTACCGGGTGATATTCCACCACTATGGTATCTGTCCCAATGTATCCATTCGCATCAGTAACAGTAATATTATACGTGCCAGCAGATAAGTTAGAAACAGTATCAGGACTTGTAATGTTGGTTACTGTGCCCGTTGCCGGACCAGAATAAGTAAGGGAGTAAGGAGCCGTTCCACCACTAAAAGCCATTCTAACAGTTCCGCCCGTAGAACACAACTGTGCAGCGGAAGACAGTGCTGAGAAAACCAGTAATCCTCTACAGGAGTTTGCTGCAACCTGAAAACCAGGGATTAAAGCAGCAGTATCAGTACCAATTGTGAGCCAGGGGCTATTGTCAATGTTAGCAGCACCTATACCGATAATATTAGGCTGCCGTGTGGCCGGTGCAGTGGCAGTACCGCCAAATAGGGTCGGCACTTTAGTAGCATAGTTCGGCTCAGCTCCATTGCTGGCAGATAAAGTAGGTTGTGATGCCAAGCCGTACCAGTTGCATTCTAAGTTTTTTAGATTAGTACCAGCAACTGGCAAAGTACCACCAGTTTGCCGATCCAGTACATCTCCATACCAGTTTCCATAAATAGAATTGCTGTTGAAAACGGAACCAAGAGAAGTTTGTGCAGGTATATTGGTTCCATTGCTGGAGTCAATGAATACAATACCGTGGTCGAAGTTGTTCCTTATAAAGTTTTGTTGAACCAGAGTGCTATCTGTCTGATGGCTGAATTGCATGCCCACCCAGTTATTTTCAATCAGGTTATTATGTATGTTACTGCTATTACTATTACTTATATTGATGCCATTGTAGTTGCCATACAACCAGCAATTTCTCACCTCAGCATCATTGGCCTGACCCTGTATATATAGCCCGTTTGTATTTAAGGTACTACTGTTCCAATCAGTTGTGTTATTACCATCTCTTGTAACTTTAAATCCATCAATCACCACGCCGCTGGCAGACACTTGCAGGGTTGAAGCTAAGCCAGATTTTGCACCAGCCACAATCGTTTTTAAATATCCTGCACCTAATAAACTCAGCTTCTTATTAACAACAACATCTTCCTTAAAACTGCCGGAATCTACATTCACTATATACCCAACAGCAGCAGCATTGATGGCCCGCTGTATGGAAGCAGTTGTACCAGCAGACAAATAACTATTAGGCGTAACAAAATCATTGTTTGCTTTCACCAGCACAAATCCCAAAGCTGCTGAATCGATCTTATGCCGAATCTTATCTTCAATTTTAAAGTTTTGTGCTAGTGTAGCAGTACTTCCAGTTATACTATCAAAAACCACAGTGGTTGCATTAATAGTGGAGGCAGGTACAGTGGTTCCATTACTAACCTGATTTATATAAATAGACTGTCCGGTTAGTATAGCGGGTTTACTACCATTAAAAGTCACGTTAGCTGCAGCCCCCTCCAGCTTTATTCCGGTGGCAGTACTATTAATTACAGTACTATCGGAAATTTGTAGTGCTATTGCCTGGTGGCTACTGGTTCCATTGTCTTTTATGTAAATACCGGCGATGGTAGCGTTTTGAATAGTAACACCTTTTATAAGGTAATTACTAGCAGTTTGTGCGCTGGCATTAAAAGCATCATAGTTGTTCGCAAATACTCCATAACTACAACCGGTGAAAGTATTCGCACCAACGGTAATGGTATTAGAAGTTGGATTGTTATATAAATTAACACCAGCATAAGCACCATTCACTCTATTATTTGCAATAGCAACCCCTGCTGTTTCCAATACGGAATCTATTAAAATTCCATTGTTATTCGTTGCACCATTATAGGTGTTAATAGTGTTATTAGTAATATCAAAGCTGGCAGCCGTACCATAAATATAGTAATACCAGATACCCGTACGGGATGAAGTAATAGTGTTATTGGCTATACTGTGACTGTTACCCGGATCAGCCTGAAAAAACTTACTGGTTTGTATACCCAGCCTTACACTATCCATCTTATTGTTGGTAATGCTGGTATAGCAGTTATCTGCAATGGCTATTCCTGCCCCATACTGTGCAGGAAGGATGTTTGAGAATTTATTGCCGGAAATAATGTTACCGGTAGTAGCAATACTATTGGTATAGAAATTATCAAAGTCAATACCTGCATAATTCAGGTTTTTGATGATATTATTACTTACGGTCGTTGCAGATATACCGGCATAAGCGCCAATACCTTCTGCGGCATCTATATTGGCTCCATTTATTATTACTCCACTGGTACTGGTAGTATTATCACCATCAAAAGTAAAACCATCAATCGTACTTCCACTGGCAGCAGGTTCCAGATACAGGATAGAAGAACCTGCTGTCGGGTTTGATGTTAGGGGCTGCACAACCGATGCCTTTACAAAAGGCCCGGTACTATTCGGATTAATACCATAGTTAGCTCCTTTTAAGATAAGGTTTTTATTTACTACCACATCTTCCCGATAGGTACCTGCATCTACAGAAATAGTGCTACCGGTTCCTGCTACAGCAATGGCTTTTTGTATAGTAGCATAAGGGGCACATTTCGAGCCATTACCAGTGAGGTCGCTACCGGCTGCAGTGGTATACACATCTCCTACCCGGCTGGTATCATTTACATACAGGTTAGTAGTATTAGTAACTGTTACCAAAAAGGAACAAGTAGCTGTTTTTCCACCTGCATCTGTTGCAGTAATCGTTACAGTAGTAGTGCCTATCGGAAAAAGGGACCCACTGGCAAGAGAATAAGAAAGAGCTACAGGATTGGTGCAATTATCCGTTGCCGCAACACTAAAAGTTACAACTGCACCACACAAAGCAGGATCGGCAGTGGTAGTTATATTGGAAGGACAAGTTGTAAAAACAGGAGCCTGCATATCAGTAATCGTAACGGTAAACTGGCAACTGTCCTTATTACTTGCGGCATCAGTGATATAGTAAGTAATGGTAGTTAGTCCTTTATTAAACGTTTTGCCACTAGCACTACCCATTCCGGCACCAGTAGTAACTCCGGTAAATTTGTAAGAAATGGCAGGCATTACACCATTACAAGTGGTGGATGTCGCTGATACAGGATCAATATTATTAACGACTGCAGTACAAGCATTCGCATCAGTGCTTTGCGTTTTGTTACCAGGGCAGCTAATTACTGGTTTAGGATTAACGGTTACATATACGGTATCCGGCCCACCCATACAGCCCGATGTTCCTGAATTGACCGACGTAAATATGTAGCGAACTGTGATGGCAGACGCAGTGCTATTGGTTAAAACATCATTTAGTGCGCCGTAAGTCTGATTATTGGCCGTTTCAGGGGCTGTATGCCCGGCCCCATTATAAGTGATTTGCTGGTTGTAAGTTCCACCAAGTCCGTTAGGGTTAGTTATATTGATAGAAACACTACTCCCGTTACAAATTATTGCAGGGGTTGTAAGTCCGGCATCTATATCAGCTAGTGGCAGAACCGTAACGACTATCGAACCACTCATATCAGTTACAGCAGCAGGGCAGGAAGTATTAGTAACATCTGTAAATGTCAATTCCTGTAGTTCAAAAGTTTCTGATGTATTTGCAGCACTACTATTTATAAAGTTATAAGTAGGATTTATTACTCCGGCTACCGGAGTTAATCCTGTAAACACACGTCCGTTCGTAAATTTTCCGCTGAACGTTCCCCCTGTGGCAGGAATTACATTAATGCTGATGGTTCCGTTTTGGCTACTACATACTGAAGAACTACTTGTACTCTGAATGGTTCCCTGTACCGTAGGGCATTGGGCTTTAGCAAACGAGATTAATAAAAAGCCTGAGATTAAAGCAGTTTGCAGTCTTACAACTGTTTTTCTGGTTAATGAGACTAATATTGATTGTATCACAGGCACTATTATCAAATAAGCATTGTACTTTAATAGCAATACATTTTTTATTTGTTTGATAGGTCTAAGTGAAAGGGATGCGTATTTGTTGGCTGGAACAAATGGCATGAGGTTATAGGTTTAAGGGGAGGGTTATGGCGTAAATAATATTGAATACAGGTTTGATCTATTAAGTGTATTAATCTTTCGTTTCTTGAATTAACAAGCTATTTATCTTGTTTCTACAGAAATAGTATCTGATTTAAGCTATTTATTAAGATGCTTATACAAGAAAGGATAAAGTATTGTAGCAAGCAGTCAATACACTATAAAATTGGATTTAGATAAATGGGGAAAGGGTGTAGTATCCTCTTAACGGGCTAACCAGCTAAAGACTGCAAAATGATCCAAAGTAAGCCGTAAACGCTGCTTTACTTTAAATATTACTTTACAATATAGATAGTTTTAAAAGGCGATTTGATTAAAAGATAACAATTTACACCTGTAATGATAATCTCTTTAAAATATCAAACAGTATCAATACAGGAATAAGCCAGATTGAGTAAATTGTATTTGAAGCATACAGTTTACAATTTACCAGTTGTTAAGCAAATTGGGAATAATGTTAAACAGAAAAATTTATATGATTTCAGCTTATGTATCGCATTTACGCACTGCTGCTATAGGCAAAATAATAATCAAACATTGTTTAGGTTTTGTGTGGTTTTAGATCCTTTCACTACAAATTTTTACTTTTTTTCCCTATTAAACAAATATTTGTTCGAACTATTGCAAGTGAGCTGCAAAAAGCACTTTACTTTTTAAAATATCGCTTAACTTTTGATTTAAAAATTTACACTTCATTTTGTGTCCATTTTATAAATAAATACAAAAGGGACACAAATTTGTGTCCCTTTCTCTGTGTCCTAATTTTTGGACACAAATATTAAAATACAACTAAGCGCTTTCAAGATAATCCTCTATTAAAAAGCAAACGATACTTACTTTTGAGTAGCTTATGGATATTTAAGCAGTTATAAATATAAATACTTGTTCTAACTTTTTTGTCCTTTTCCTGACGGGGTTACTAGTTTTTACAAAAAAAGATTTGCTTTTACAGTATGAGAAAAACAATGGTGATGATTGGGCTGATAACCAGTATCGTCATCTGCCTTGCGCTTGGGCAACCTTCTTCCCCATCGTATATTGGTGTAAGTGAATGCCTTCAGTATCTGCGTCAAGAGTCTCTGCAATTTGCCCAAAGTACAGCTCGGTTGCAAAATGCCATTGCGGTCATTAATGTCGATAGTAATACAGTTATCAATGCCAGAAAGCAACTAGTTACTTGTCGAAAAAGCTATAAGCATATTGAGTTCTTTGTAGAATATTTTTTTGAGCAAAGAATCAAAATCTTTAACCGCCCTCCTGTATACGAAGTAGAAGAGCCAAATATGGAGTATCAACAACCTATTGGTATGCAAGCCATTGAATCAGCCTTATTTAGTGAAAATGTTATAGAAAATAAGGCAGAGATAAAAGCGCAGGCTGATGTAATGAACCTTACTGCTGAAAATATGATGAGCTATCTGTATGGTAAGGAAATTACTGATTCTGGCGTTTTGGAAGCTATCCGGCAAGAATTAATTCGTATTTACACGCTAGGTATAACTGGCTATGATGCTCCAGAGTTAAAAACTGGAATCAATGAATCTTACGAAGCTATACAAGCTATACAACAAGTACTGCAACCTTATTTAAACAATCAAAAAAATAGTATTAGTGATAGTGTTACATTTTACCTAACTCAAAGTCTCCAACAACTCCTTTCCAACCCAGACTTTGACTCTTTTAACCGGCTTAACTTTTATACTGGCGCTGCTTTACCCTTGCAGAACCAGGTAAATATCCTGGTAAAAAACATGGAACTGGCATCTGACAACACAACTATTTTTAATTACACAACTCCTCATCTTTTTAGCCCAGGTAGCATATGCCCTATAAATGATGATTCTAGTACACTAACTACACCGGCACTAGTTTCTTTAGGACAAACATTATTTAATGAAACGGCACTCAGTGGCAATGGCCTACGCAGCTGTGCCACTTGTCATACCCCGGAAAAATACTTTACAGATGGAAAAGTGAAAAGTATTGCCTTCAATGGAAAAGACCTAGTGGAACGCAATGCACCTTCACTCCTATATGCAGCTTACCAACACAACCAGTTTTTAGATGGACGGTCCGCAAATCTTTCCACACAAATGCTGGATGTACTGCAAAGTCCACTTGAAATGAATGCTCTACCGCAGGTAGTTGTTCAAAAAATCAGAAATATCCATAGCTATTCCGCTTTATTTTCAGCTGCATTTCCTAATGCAAACCAAGATAGTCTTATAAGCTTACAAAATATGGCTACTGCTATCAGCAGCTACGAACAGTCTTTTTCTATAATGACTTCTGCTTTTGACCAGTATATGCAAGGCGAGCTAACCGCTTTAGATAACTCACAAAAAAGAGGCTTTAATTTATTTATGGGTAAAGCCGCTTGCGGCACCTGTCATTTTGCGCCCTTATTTAATGGATTGCTTCCCCCCACTTATACAACTACCGAAGTAGAATCACTTGGACTTACCCAAAATACAAATTTTAAAAAACCTATCGCTGATCAGGACATTGGTCGTTACCGTTTTTTTCCAATTTCTTTTTATATCGGCACCTTCAAAACGCCTTCCATACGCAATGTAGCACGTACGGCACCTTATATGCACAATGGCACTTTTTCTACTCTTGGCCAGGTATTAGAGTTTTATAATCGAGGCGGAGGTAGAGGCCTAGGGCTCAATGCCCCCTACCAAACTTTGTCAGACAAGCCACTTCATCTTTCTAGAAAAGAAAAAATGGATATTATTCATTTTTTACAATCACTTACTGATAATCGATAAAATAGGAGATATGTAAATATACCACCAGTAGGTATACTTTTAGACATCGAATACAGGATTGTAAAAACCCAAATATTTTTTAATACTCCACCGTATTTAATCAACCGTAGAAATTTTTTATTGCAACATCCTTTTAGAAAGATAATAAATTCTATTCTTCTTTATCTAAATTTTCTAAAAAGCTTATTGTTAAGATTCTGGAATCTATCTTTAATATTTAGCATTAAGCTACCATTCTTACAAAATCATGAATAAAATTTTACAAAGGGAAAATGGTATTTCTGTTAGGACTATTAAATTATTTGCACTTGTTGCTATTTCCTTTTTACTGGAAATATCACCAGTATCGTCACAAGTCCGTGGCCCCTACCTGCAATCGGGCACCGCAACTAGTATGGTTATTCGTTGGCGAACGGATGTAGCGGCTAACAGCCAAGTACGCTATGGTACCGCCCTAACCCAACTAACAAGTGTTGTCAATAATTTGAGAGACACTATAGAACATGAAATAAAGCTTAGCGGCCTTACTCCACTCACAAAATACTATTACAGCATTGGTAGCACTACATCGGTTCTACAAGGTGATACTGCTAATTATTTTTATACTTTACCTTCCACTGGTGCCACTAGTCTTATGCGGATAGGTGTACTGGGCGATTGTGGTAATAATAGTACTAATCAGCTACAGGTTAGAGATCAACTAAGAAGCTACCTGGGTAATAATTACATGAATTCATGGATATTATTAGGAGATAACACCTGTGGTAATGGTACAGATGCAGAATACCAGGCCAACTTTTTTAATTATTACAAAGACAATTTTTTAAAACAAAATCCACTCTACCCATGCCCAGGCAACCACGATTATGCGAACAATGGCAGTTTACAGAACAGTCATGAAATACCCTACTATGCAGTTTATAGTATGCCAATACAAGGCGAGGGTGGCGGTGTACCATCCAATAATAAAGCTTACTATTCCTTCAATGTTGGCAATATTCATTTTCTATCTCTGGATTCTTATGGACGAGAGGATAATGCTACCCGGCTGTACGACACACTCGGCAGGCAGGTTCAATGGATAAAACAGGATTTGGCAGCTAATACAAATAAAGGGTGGGTGATAGCTTATTGGCACTATCCTCCATATACTAAAGGCTCACACGATTCTGATACAGAATATGAAGATGTTAGCATCCGTAATAACTTCATCCGAATATTGGAACGAATGGGTGTTGATTTGGTTTTATGTGGTCATAGCCATGATTATGAACGGAGTAAGTTATTATCAGGCCATTATGGACCTTCTAATACTTTTGATCCTGCCGTTCATAATGCAAGTAATTCGAATGGATTATATAATGGATCAGTTAATTCTTGCCCATATATAAAAGATTCTATCAGTAGACAGCAAAGTACTGTATATGTAGTAAGTGGCTCTGCAGGCCAATTGGGTGGTCAACAACCTGGCTATCCACATAGTGCTATGTATTATTCTAATGCATCTAATGGTGGCTCTATGATATTAGAAGTACAAGATACTCGGTTAGATGCAAAATGGATTTGTGGAGATGGTATTATTCGTGATCAATTCACCATGATGAAAAATGTAAACCGTCATAAGGATACAACTATTAGCGCAGGAAATTCCATTACTCTTACTGCATCTTATGTAGGCAACTATAGCTGGCACCCTGGTAACCAAAACACCCGTTCCATTACGGTAACCCCTGCACCAGGTACCACTAAATATATCGTTAAGGACAATTTTTCTTGTCTTACAGATTCATTTACTATAAATGCACTAAGTATTTTACCACTTACCTGGGGAACTATTAAAGGCCGATACGCTAATCAGGCAATACAATTGCAGTGGCAAACATTTAGTGAAAAAGGGGTCAGATTGTTTGAAGTGGAACGTTCTATAGACGGTATACACTTTACTGTTATAGAGCAAGTTCCTGCTACCAATAACACTTTTAATGCGAATACTTACAACTTTTTAGATAAAACGATAGAACTTAATGTACCTACTTATTACTATCGTTTGAAATCGGTAGATAAAAATGCAAATTTTGCTTACTCAGCCATCATTTTTGTAAAGCCGAATGCACATGTAACAGATGTGGATGTACAGATAATTCCAAATCCAAGTCATAGTAATGAAATGAAAATCCGTTTACTAGGTTTGAATGCACTTTCTACCACTCTTACAATAGTAGATGCTTTAGGACGGACACTGATAAGTCGTCCCATTAATTTAAGTACTTCATTACAGTCCTTTATGCCAAGTGTACAATCCGGGACTTATTTTTTGACCATCAACACAGGGTCTGCAATTATTACTAAACAACTATTGATAAAATAGATATTATACTCTTTACACAAAAAAAGCCATCATTTAATTAAGATGGCTTTTTTTATAAGAAGGATTAGTACTTACAATCTAAAAAATTGGTTCTTCCATTGTCTTTATCAACTTAGACAATTTATAAATTTTATGGCAAATCTATATGGACTGGTTTAGCAGGTGAGATATTATAAACCGTACGTTCATGATAGTAAAGACGTTGCTTTACAAAAGAGAAGAAATAATTGACGTTTTCTTGGTATGTTGGTAAGATGTGATGATAACTAAGGTCAAAAACATTGGTTGACCATCTTGCAGAGTCTCTACCAACAGCGACAGTAGCTACTAATTGAGGATAAAATACTTCAGCATCAGCAACCACTTGGTTAATTTTATTTTGAGCATTTTTGAATGTAGTTTTTACCAAGTTTAAAAAAAAGGTATCCTGCAACATTTTATTATAATATGGGCATTTATAAGCAAGATACATATCATTCGGCTCTGAGAGATTAAGAACATTCAACTCACCCCAGGTAAGTCCCCAGTCCCATCCAGGCCCGGCATCCATCTTTTTTAATTTGTCTTTTGTAATATACCAACTAGCTACATACGCATCAGCGTTTTTTGAAAGGTCTTGCAGGAGAAAATACTGGGCAAAAGACAACGGATAAATAACAGAACGATAACCATTAATAGTATCGTTAAAAGGTTTATTATACAACTTGTCTGCAAAACTATACCAGTAATTTTTCATATAATTGTTTTGCTGTTCTGTTACTACGTCACTATCAGGAATCTTATAAGACCACCACCAACCACCATTGTCATTATCTTGAAAAATTGCTTCTCCTGGTTGAAGTTGAAAAGAGAACTGTCTTTCTGCAACGTACCCTCCTGTTAATGCATCACCAGTTGTGTCAGTAGTTTTTAAATCTTTTATATTAACCCGATTGGCATCTCTCTCTACTTTTTCACAAAACGTATAAAGTCCTCGATATTCTCCATTTATATACAGTTCTATTTTCAACCCTCTGGTGCACCAGGGTAAACCTAAAGCATACGATATGGCTGAAGTAAATTGTGTCTTTAAACCGGTTCTATCTTCATAATCTGCTAATAGCGTCCAGCCGCTTCCAGTAGGTAGCCCAAAAAGTGGAACCGATTTTTTTTTAAAAGTAGCATCGCAAGTCACAATATTGTAGGGATGCTTGGGAAATCCCCAAGTAGAATTTCCTCTTCCTTTTATTGTTATATTACCGGTAAATAACTGAGAAGAAGTGAATGTGCTGCCATTTGCATTTCCAACTGTCATGGTAGCGTTTAATTTAGTGTCCCTGTTTATATCAGACTCAGCCTTATTATCTAACATTGTGATGTTGATTACCGGTACTCCTTTAAAAATCATTCTGCCATCTTGCGCAGATGCTATATAATTTACTGCAAAAAATATAATTAGCAGCCAAAGCGTCTTTTTCATTATAACGAACGGAATATTAAGAGTACAATTTGATATTACTATACAAAATAATAATTTTTCCAGTATCTATTTACCTTTTTTTTAAAAAAACCGGCTGTTAAGCCGGTTTCTTATTTAAGCATGTTTTTCAGCAAACTCTTTATATACCCCTTCAATGCCTTCCGGCAAGTCAATGGTATGTCGCCAGCCAAATCCATGTAGCCTGCTTACATCCATCAGTTTGCGGGGTGTGCCATCAGGCCGGGTAGTGTCGTGCACTATTTCTCCTTCGTAGCCAACAATCTTTTTTACCAGTAAGGCTAGGTCTTTTATACTAATGTCTTCTCCTACCCCCACGTTCACCAGGCCTGGCTCATTGTAGTTTTCCATCAGGTACACACAAGCATCAGCCAAATCATTGGCATGCAAAAATTCCCGTAGCGGCTTACCACTGCCCCAAACGGTAACAGTAGGCTCACCTTTTTGCTTTGCCTCATGAAACTTGCGGATCAGCGCCGGCAATACATGCGAATTGTTGAGATCATAATTATCATTAGGACCGTATAAGTTGGTAGGCATTACCGAAATAAAGTTGCAGCCATATTGTGCCCGGTATGCAT
>CAXTDG010000018.1:0-17930 GCA_964242675.1 uncultured Chitinophagaceae bacterium | reverse complement strand
ATCGTCATGGCTTCTGCGGCACGGTTTACGCCGGTACGCCAGCCCTGGCGGAACAGTAATAAGATGGCTGAGATCAGCGTACCAGCGTGACCAATACCTACCCACCATACGAAGTTGGTGATATCCCAACCCCAGCCGATGGTTTTGTTTAAGTTCCACTGCCCAATACCATACGTTACGTCCCGGTAAACACTATATACACCAAATAACAACAGTGATACGGCTATCCCAAAACCCACTTTCCACAAAAGGGAAGGTGTGGTTTCAATAGGGCGACAAATATCTTCCGTAATCTGATGATAGTCTTTTTTACCATCTACCAGCGGCTGCCTTACTTGCGATTCATATCTCAATGATGACATGTAGTCGTTTTTTCTTTTCTGATTAAATCTGTTCTCAACATCCGGCTTTTACACCAATCACTCTATCCTCTTTTCTAACTTCAAATCAACTCTCTGAATCAATCTTATGCTTCTGCCGGTTCCTTCTTTTCGCCTTTACCTGCGGGTGTTTCTGTATCTTCTACCGTTTCCAATTCTTCCGTATTACGCAATTTGGCCAGGTAGCTTACGTTGGGTAATACATGTATTTGTTCCAGGGCGTAAAACAAACGGTTTGGATTCTGTTCCCGAACTTTACGGATAGCACTATTTCTATCATTATAATCACCAAACACAAAGCAACCGCTGGCACATGCCTGCTGACAAGCCACTTTTACTTCGCCATCTATAATTGGGCGGCCTGCTTTTTTAGCATTTAATTTACCTTCCTGTAAACGTTGAGCACAGAAATTACATTTTTCCATCACCCCACGGCTACGAACGGTTACATCCGGATTCAATACCATGCGGGTAAGATCATCGTTCATCATCATCGTAGCATCGCTGATGATACCTTTTTGGTTATCAGGGAAACTATCAGCACCGGTATAATCGGCCCAGTTGAAACGGCGTACTTTATAAGGACAGTTGTTGGCGCAATACCTTGTACCAATACAACGGTTATAAATCATTTGGTTTAAACCTTCACTGCTGTGGTTGGTAGCAGCTACAGGGCAAACGTTTTCGCAAGGCGCATTATCACAGTGCTGGCAAAGCATTGGTTGAAATACAACTGCTTTCACCGCATCAGGATCTTTACGATCACTTACAAAGTAGCGGTCAATTCTAAGCCAGTGCATTTCATGCCCACGCAACACCTCAGGCTTACCCACCATCGAAACGTTGTTTTCCGCATTACAGGCTACTACGCAGGCGCCACAACCTGTACAACTATTCAAATCTACACTCATTCCCCAATGAATACCCGGACGGTCATTCAGGCTTGGGTCGTACAGTGAGCCTTCATTACGGTAGCTTTCGGTACGAGGAGCATATTCTTCTTCCAGTTCCTTCCGCCAGTTTTTAATATAAGTTGGGTGCTTTTTGAAAGTAGCCAACGTTGTTTGCCGCACTACTTCTACCCGTTCTACATCCCGGCTATCAGTATACGACATCGTAATCTGGTTCTGAGCAACCGAGTATTTATAATCCTGCTTTTCAATGGTGATAGAAGGAATAAAGTAAGAAAGTGTTGCCCCCTGGAAGCCTACAAAAGGAAACAGGTTTTGGCCAACGCCGGCACCAGCTTTACCAATTTTGCTCTGTGCTATTTCCAAAGCTTTCTTTGCAGCATCAGAATCCGGATCTTTTACATCCGCATTCACACCACGGCCATAACCCAACGCAATACCGATCGTGTTATTCTGAACACCAGGAACGATCAAAGAAGGAATTAATACCTCTTTGCCATTCGCCGTTATTTTAAGTACCCATTTTTGATGATGGGCTTCATAATCATCAGTTGCGCCATTATCTCTAAGATCAATGCCCAGCAATTTGTTAGCTGTGGCAGAACTCATAATAGCATAGTTGTCCCACGTAGCTTTGCTTACTGCATCCGGCAATTCCTGCAACCAGGGGTTGTTAGCTTGTTGGCCAGCACCAATCCCTGCTTTTTCATACAAGAAAAGTTCGTACTCAGCAGTAGATGGTTTTACAGCAGTAATAGCAGCAGTAGCCGTTGCAACCGAGCCTGCATTGAAAGTAGTACCGCCAGTTGTAGTAATACCCCCTTCAGCAGGGTTTATTACACCATCTTGTAAAGCCAGATCCCATTTCTCAATGCTACCTAGTTTGCTGATCCAGAAGTTTTTGAGGTAGTTCAGATAGTCGCTGCTGGCAGCCATAGGAACAATCTTGCCCGCTGCGCCTGTATCGATTTGGCCATTTAGGAAAGAGTCACGGTTAGGAACAGCAGAAGCAGTGGTATTTGCTACAGGCCGACCAATCCATTTCAACAGCGTATCCTGCCAGGAACGTGTTTTAAACAGGGGGTTAATAGTGGGCTGCATCAAAGAGAAATAGCCCGTCTTTGGTTCCGCATCGCCCCAGCTTTCGAGGTAGTGATGTGTAGGAATGGAATATTGACACAACTCAGTGGTTTCATCCATTTTTTCATTGAACGAAACACTCAGTTTTACTTTAGCTAAACCCGTTTTGAACTGAGCAGCTTGAGCATGGTTATAAACAGGATTAGGCCCGGCTATCAGCAACGCTCCTACTCTACCATTATTCATATCCTGGATCAACGTGACCATCTCAGCATCAATACCCTGACGGTAATTCAGCGGCGCATCCCAGTTGATGGTTTTTCCGTAAGCACCAATGGCTTCATTAATCGCATTTACAATGGTTTGTATATTCACATCATTGCTGCCACTTATTACTAAAGCATTGCCACCAGCAGCTTTTAGCGCCTGAGCGGCTTCCGTCAAACCTTTTTTCAGGTTGGCATCTCCAACCGTTGGGGCTTGGCCGTTTACTGCATTTAGCAATGCAACAGCTACGGCACCAATTTCTGAAGGGCGATGGGTAAACCGCTCGTCAGCATTAGCACCTGTCATGCTCATGATGCTTTCGAACTGGTAATGTTTGCTCATGGTTGGGTTGGCCTCGTTGATAACCCGACCGGCTGCAAATTGCTTTGCAAATTCAGTTGGGCTTAACCAGCTACCCAAAAAGTCAGCAGCTAAACTTACTACTACTTTAGCCTGGCTGAAGTCGTAAGAAGGAATAGCCCGTTTGCCATAGCCAGCTTCGTTGGCCAGCAACATACCACTGTAAGAAACTGCATCGTACTGTACGTGGCGGCTACCAGGGTATTTGGCTATAAATTCAGTAATGATTTGTTTGGTAGAAGGCGAGTTAATGGTAGAAGTAAGCAATACCACCGGCAGCGATCCAATACCAGCCAAGGCTTGTGCAACGGCACGGTCAACCGCTTCGAAAGTGGAGATTTCCTGCCAATCAGCACCATTCCTCTTTTGTGGGAAACGAAGACGGGCAGTATCATATAAATCCAGAACGGCAGCCTGTGCCCTGGCGCTGGTAGCACCTTTAGATCCAGGACTCTGTTCATTTCCTTCAATCTTTATGGGCCGACCATCTCTTACTTTGGCAATGACGGCCAGTGTATCTCCATCTTGTACGTAAGTAGTAGCATAAAAATTGGCTACACCAGGCGTAATGCTTTCGGGCTTATTTACATAAGGAACCGCATGCCGAACCGGTGTTTCGCAACTGGCGGCTAAACCAGCAGCAGCCGTACTAAAACCAACGAATTTCAAAAAGTCTCTACGGGGCGTTTTTGCATCCAGCAAACTATCGCTGGCTTCAAAAGGCAGGTCTTCTTTAAACTCGTCTTTAGCAGTTTTGGTAAATTCCTCGCTGCCATTCAGTTCGCCGAAACTTTGCCAAATTTTACTTTGACCCATCTTTATAATTGATAAATGATAATGTACAATGGATAATTGTGAGTAGTGAGCGTGTGCAAAGCAGTAGGCTTAAATAACAGAACTAAATACTTGAACTGTTATTTTGATTCCTGACACTTGTATCTTGATTTCTATAAATTCTAGTAGTGACATTTTTGGCACTCGGTACCACCAATCATTTCTACGGTTACGCTGTCGTATTTTCCTTTGCGGATGTCGTCATGGAATTTTTCGTAAATGCTGTAGAACTTGTTTCCGTTGCCCTTATCGTCGTTGAACTGCACTTTAGTTTCCCGATGGCAGTTGATACACCAGCCCATGCTTAAGTCGGCAAACTGTTTTGCTTCACCATATTCCTGCATTGGTCCATGGCAGGTTTGGCACACTTGCTTACCAGCTACCACGTGTTGAGAGTGGTTGAAATATACGTGGTCGGGCAGGTTGTGAATGCGTATCCACTCGATAGGCTTACTAGCTTTAGAAGGTTCCCACACTTTGCTTACGGCCGGGTCGAAACCTGCGTATTTGTATAATTTCTGAATTTCGGCAGTACCATTTACTTCGGTACCATCTTCCCGGTACATTTTTTCTTTACCAGCGTATTCATTAATTGCCATGTGGCAGTTCATACACACGTTGATGGAAGGAATGTTTGCGTGTTTACCAATCTGGGCACCGCCATGGCAGTACAAACAGTTGATCTGGTTGATACCAGCGTGTACTTTATGGGAATAATAAATAGGTTGTTCTGGCTGATAATTTTTATTGCGGCCCAAACCGATAGCAGCACTAGCTAAGAAGTAACCACCTACTACAAAGCAAACCAGAGCAATAGCAAACATGTAAACCTTATTTCTCCAGAAAGGAACGGGTTCTAATGAACGAACGCCTTCTTTTTCGTCTGTCAGTTTCTTCAGGTTGCTATTTACCTGCAACAGGATCAAAGCCAAGATGCCGAGGATAACGGTAAGAATACCAAACATCAGGGAGTTATCATCACCCTCTGTTTGAAGCTTTTTAGGATCTCCACCTCCTGTATCAGCAGGCTTATAAGCATTAACATAAGCTACAATGGCATCGATCTCTTTAGTGGCTAAGCCAGGGAAGGCCTGCATCACAACACCATACTTAGCTTTTAGCCCCTGAGTATAAGGATCAGTAGCCATAAAGCCGGCCGGATTGTGGATCCAGGCATATAGCTTTTGTTTATCGGCCCAGGGGCCACGGCCTTCCAGGCCTTGTAATGCCGGGCCGGTCAGGTCTTTGTCTACCCTGTGGCAACTAGCACAGTTAGCCTGAAACAAAGCTTTACCATCCTGAGCAGATGCCGTTTGAACAAATGAAAATACCAATATGGCTACAACTAAAACCTTCCTCATGTATCTTGTAAGCTGAATCATAAACAGCGAAAAATTATTATTCCGGGGGCAGTAAACTTGCTCCTTAGCGGGCAAAAATATGACAGCACAATGACAAACACCTTTGAAAACTAAATTTTTTTTAACGGTGCATATCCTTTAATTAAACAGCATTTTTCTAAAATATCAGACTCGTTTTTGAGGAACTGCGAATTTTTATTTCTTTTCGAACATCTTCGCAACCATGTTTAACCGTCTTAGACAAAAATGGAAAGTAAGCTGGGCACAACTGCTGCTCATTTTTGTCACATTTGCATTGGGCGGTAGCTGCTGCGGCTACCTGGGGCGGCGTATCATTTCCCTCGTCCCGATAGACAATTCATGGCTGCGGGTGCCTTTGTATATTATCATTCTTACACTTTCGTGGCCATTTTGCGTTCTTATCATCAGCATACCGCTGGGCCAGTTTTCTTTTTTCAAAAAATTCCTGGGTAGGCTGGGTCGCCGCATCTGGGGAAAACAACCTATTGAAGAATAGCTTTTATGCGTATAGCCATTTTTGCATCGGGCGGCGGCAGCAATGCAGCAAAGCTGATAGAATATTTTAAAAACAGCAGCCGGGGCATAACAGTAGCTTTAGTTGCCTGTAATAAACCAGGAGCCGGGGTTATTCGAATTGCTGAACAGGCCCACATTCCGGTGTTGATGATTGAAAGAGCAAAATTTTATAGTGCAGAAAGCTATGTAGCGGAACTTAAAGCGGCAGGGATCAAGTTTATAGTGCTGGCAGGTTTTCTTTGGAAAATACCAGATGCCCTGATAAAAGCCTGGCCACAAAAAATAGTAAACATTCACCCGGCGCTGCTACCTAAGTATGGCGGTAAAGGGATGTACGGGCATTTTGTACACGAAGCCGTGCTGGCTGCCGGAGATAGAGAAAGCGGTATTACCATTCATTTTGTAGATGAACAGTATGACCACGGCAAGCATATTTTCCAGATAAGCTGCCCGGTGCTACCTGGCGATACCCCGGAACTACTAGCCAAACGGGTGCTGGAACTGGAACACCGCTATTTTGCAGAGCAGGTGGAAAAGGTGATCATGAAAGACAGCAGCTTAAGCCCACTCTAAATCTCCCCCAACGGGGGAGACTTCAAGAACCATAATATTTTACTTTTCCGCAGGGCTTCCGGTTTTCTAAACCTGCGAACTCGCTGGCTTCTTCGCCTTAGTAAAAGCCTAATGGATAAATAACTGTTGAACGGTGCTAACGCCGTAAAAGCTCAATGCGTATTTAACTGCTGGGCTCAAAAAGAAAATGATTGAACCAGGCCACTCGTGATGCGAAAACCAACGACGCTACAACTGCAGTGTATTTTCTTTCGGACTTAAGGTCTTCCCGACTTTCGGACTTGCTTTTCGGCTTTTTACTTCTTCAAATTTCTGATCATAATCAGAACGAATGGTACCGAATAAACGGTCCCAGATGAGGGTGTACAAACCATAGTTGCCTCTGAAATACTGATGATGCTGGTTGTGGTTGACACTGGTATTAATCCAGCGACCCAGCCAGTGCT
This sequence comes from uncultured Chitinophagaceae bacterium, assembly GCA_964242675.1. Lineage (GTDB taxonomy): Bacteria > Bacteroidota > Bacteroidia > Chitinophagales > Chitinophagaceae > JAZKFT01. The sequence goes on along the minus strand of CAXTDG010000018.1, from coordinate 11,181 downwards.
GGCTGAACCCTTTGGGATACATTTCCCAACCGGTATGGCCATAAATATTATACACAATCATGAACAGGAAAAACAGCCCGATATGCAGAATATGAACAGGTATGGTAAATAGAAAAATAACGAAAATTCCTGCTTCTACTATTGCTTCCAGCGGATGAAAGGCATACGCCGCCCAAGGCGAGGGGTTGGTACTTTTATGATGCACCAGGTGAAGGATATTGAACAACCGCTTGTGGTGCATGAGCCGATGACTGAAATAAAAATAGGCATCGTGCATGAAAAACATAATGGGAAACGCCAGCCAAAAATACAGCCACCCATGCTGCGAAATATGCGTATAAAAAGTAGTATGCTGCCGAACGGATGGCATTTTCAGCAGGACGAAAACAAAGCCTGCAAAAATGAACATTGTCAGAATAGAATATAAAATTTCACGCTGATAATCGGAAGGCCTGGGAAAGCGGAGCTGGATTTTTGTGGGAGCCAGCCTTTTTTTGAACAATACATATAGCAGCGAAAAAGCTACGCCAGCTAGTACAAAATAGCGGCTGCCAATTTTTAATAAAACATCGAAGAAGTCGGATAGATGCATTCATCCAAAAGTAGAATGGTTCGCTATTAGCCACCGTATGAAACACGTTAAAAATTGGAATTTTGGTTGCTATCCCGCATCTTTAACCGCAATACAATCTACATCAATCATCAAGTAAACCTGCCAACAGGTGAACAAGTGAACCTAAAAAACTATGAGAAGAGAACTGAATAGCTGGTACAGTCCATCGCTTCGCAAAGAAATGCCCATTGCCACCTACGGCCATTATGGTTTTGCCCTGCTGATGGTGCCTACCGCCGCCGCCGACTACCTGGAGTACGAACGCTTTGGCCTGATAGATACCCTACAGCCTTTTATTGATGGCGGAAAATGCAAGGTGTACAGCATCGACAGCATGAACAAGGAAAGCTGGATGAACTACGAAATGTATCCGCCGCACAAAGCTATCCGGCACAACGAATTCAATAGCTATGTGTACAACGAGGTGATTCCGTACATCCGCAATACTAGTTCTCCCGATACGCTGATTTTCATTTGTGGTGCATCGTTTGGTGCCTTACATAGCATGAACCTTTTCTTGAAACGACCTGACTTAATAAATGGCGTAATTGCCATGAGCGGCGTGTATAACCTGATGGAATACAGCCGGGGCTTTTATGATGAGCAGGTATACTACAACAGCCCTGTACATTATATGCCCAACCTTACTGACCACTGGCAACTAGAAAATATCCGCAAAAGCCACCACATACACATCGTTACCGGTAGCGGCCCTTACGAAGATCCAAACGGTAGCCGTGAATTAGCAGGCGTACTATATCAAAAAGGCATTTGGTATGACCTGGATGTTTGGGGCGAAGAATGGAAGCATGACTGGCCTACCTGGCGGGCTATGCTGCCGCACTATATTGGGGCTAAGTTTTAATGATTAATTTTCAATAAAAAAGAGTAGCCATAACAGCTACTCTTTTTTATTGAAATAAATTCATCTAGTAAGCTACTCTCCTACGCTTCAATGCCGGAACATTTTGTTGTAGCAGTGCAAATACACCAAACAAAACGCCGCTGTAGAACAAGTCGCCAAACAAAGTGCCTCGTAGAAAAGGAACGCCAGCTACATAGCAGGTCATTAGGCCACTAAAATCTTGTGTATACGTCGTGCTTCCTGGCCAGCAAGCAAAATTAGTAATCAAGAAAAACAGAACAGTAGAAAGAAGTGAACCGGCTAAAATGCGGGGTGCCGTCACTTTAGTTTTGAAAAGGAAAAACCCGATAACTGTAATAAGTAAGTAAGTACCATACTGCCAGTAAAAGCCAGAAGCAAACCAGGTGAACGATGGGTAGTACTGACCGTAGATAACGTTGTTGATAAACAAATCACTCAGCCAGGTAGCCGCAATTGGAACCAGTAAAGCCTGCCATTTTTTACTAAAATAAGCTGCTCCCAATAACCCGATAGCGCCCAGCGGCGAAAAATTAGGCGGATGTGGAATGATACGGCTAAAGGCTGCTAGCAAAATAAGACCTGTGAGTACTCCGAAACGCAAACTAAGCTTTTGTGAAGTGGACATATGGGCGAATACGTTTTTACGATTTCTAATCAGGACAAAGATAGGGTTCAATCTTTTTCTCATTTACCAATTACAGGTATCTTTTGATGCTGTAAGAAATTGTAGCTACTGCTTCTAACTAGTATTTTAAGAATAGAAATCTTTACATAATGTAAAATAAACTTTACATTATGTAAAGAAACTAATACGTTTGCTGCATAAATTCTTACTCTATGTTTTACAAGCTATTACCCAGCAGATACAAAACTATCGGGCTGATTCTATTAGTGCCTGCTGTTATTGCAGGCATTGCTGCTAGTGCTGGTTATGAAGCTAACTGGCTAAATGCAAAGGTGTTTACGCTTTTCGACACAGAAATTTTTGGCAAAAGCCAGTGGCTGAAATTTGTAGAGGCCAATCTTACTAGCACACTAGCTGGTGCTCTATTTATCGCAAGTGCTATACTGGTAGCTTTCTCTAAGGAAAAACAAGAGGACGAATTCATTGCAAAACTGCGGCTATCTTCTTTGTTGTGGGCAGTTTGTGTCAACTACATTTTGCTATTACTGTCTTTCCTGTTTGTATATGGTGTTGCTTTTCTTACGGTGATGGTGTATAACATGTTCACGGTACTTATACTATTCATAATCCGATTTAATTACCTGCTTTACAAAAACAATAAAATGGTACCCGATGAAAAATACAGTTAAGGTAGAGCGGGCCATAAAAAATATTACGCAGGAAGACTTAGCCAAACAGGTAGCAGTGAGCAGGCAAACCATTAACGCTATTGAATCTAAGAAGTATGTTCCCTCAACAGTGCTGGCCCTTAAAATTGCCAGGTATTTTGATAAACCGGTTGATAGCATTTTTCAGTTGGAAGATGACGACTAAGCATATTATAAAAAAGTAAAACCGTCCCGACGAATCGGGACGGTTTTGGTTTGCCTGTATCTACCTCTAAAAATAGGTTATGAGAAAAGGCCGCCTTTCTTCAGGTCTTTGCTGCCTTCTCCTATTTTGAATCCGTTTTGATATACTTCCACCCGGTATTTACCTTGTTGGAATTTTTGATCCTGTCTCCAGTCGAAACTTACCGGAACAGCTTTACCATTTTCATAGTTTACAGATACCTTGTTGGTATAAGACTTTTCGCCTTCGGTACGGGTATTGAAAGTGCCGCTACCATAAGCCGGGATAGTGATTGGCTGACCATCCGGGCCATACACACATACATACAAATCTTTTTGTCCGGCAGCTGCTATACGATTTTCATCTAGGTTGAAGCTGATGCGTAATTTATCTACTCTTTTAGCAGTAGTTGTCTCTTTTTCTTTACCACCGCTCTTTTCATTAATCGGCGTTACGTTGATGTTAGAAGCATGTAAGGTGCTACCAATATCTACAGTAGAATCGTTGCGACGGCGGGTAGCAGCTAAATCATTTTCCACTGCTTCTTTTTCGCTGGTAATTTGCTGGTTCCTGGTTGTAAGTTCCTGATTTTGATTGGTCAACTGATCTATCTGAGCGATGTAATCTTCGATCTTACCGTTCAGTTCGGCTATCATACCTCTTGCTTTTTTCAGATCAGCATCACTTGCGTTTTTATTCCTTAAAATAGAACTGATATTTGATTTCAGCTTGGCTATTTCCTGTGTACGGGCACTCACTTCGGTGTTCTTACTTTCCAGTTCGGAAGTAAGCGATTGATTGCTACCAGTTAATGAATCAAGGCGAGCCAATGACGAGTTGTATTGTTCCTGTATTTCATTGCGGGATGAATCAACACTTACATAGGAAGTCTGAAGCTGATCAATCTTATCGGATGATTTGCTTTTGTCATAAATCAGGTAGCCCCAGGTACCTAGCAGAGCAGCTATCAGTACACCATAGATTACATTGCGATTATCTTTTTTTTGAGGTGCATTGTTTGTATTAGAAGCATTTGGCTCGTAACTCATTTGAAGAATGATTTTTGGTGAAGTAATTGCCTATTATGTCCAGAATTTGTGCCAGAATGCAGAAACCTACTTGTTAAAAATTCACAAACAGGCACAAGAAATTAAGATAAATGGTGCACAACCTGTTCATCTGATGTTGACATCATGGGGATTAAATTTAGCGATCACTTAATCCGCTCCTTCTTTTTATTAAACGCTTTTTCTCCTTTCGGCAATTGATTTTCAATGTCTTATTTCATTACTGATAGGTTCTAATTAGCACTTGTTATTTGCTCTTTTTACCTACCTACTAATCACGGTTTTCTTTTTTGCATCTTTGCAGTATGTCGTTCGAAAAACTGATGCTGGCGTGGAAAAAAAAGGCTTTTAAACCGGTGTATTGGCTGGAAGGCAACGAGCCATATTTTATTGATGAAGCCATGGAATATGCCGAGCATCAGATACTTACTGAAGCCGAAGCAGGCTTTAACCTCACTGTTTTTTATGGAAAAGATGCTGATTGGGCACAGGTGATAAATGCCTGCCGCCGCTATCCCATGTTTTCCGAACGGCAGGTAGTGCTGATAAAAGAGGCTCAGCAAATGAGCGGAATAGATAAGCTGGAAGGCTATATCGAAAATCCATCGGCCCATACGGTACTAGTAGCTGGTATGAAGGATAAAACGCTGGATGGCCGCAGCCGCATGACTAAGTTGATGAAGGAAAAAGACCAGCTGTATACCTTTAAAAAAATGCGGGACAATGAGCTGGCGCCCTGGGTAAATATGATTGTGCAGGAGAAAAGCTTTGCTATAGCGCCCAAAGCCACGCAACTGCTGGTTGACCATATTGGCAACGACCTGAGCCGCCTGAATAATGAACTAAATAAGGTGCTGATAAACGTAACGAAGGAACAAAAAACCATTACTGAAGACGATATTGAACAATACGTGGGCATTAGCAAAGAATATAATCTGTTTGAATTGCAAAGTGCCCTGATGCAACGCAATCTTTCCAAAGCATTACGCATTATTCAATACTTCGAATCGAACCCAAAGGCCGCTCCTATTCAGATGATTTTGCCAACGTTGCATGGCTTTTTCGCCAAAACCTACATGCTGTTTGGCCTTACCGGTAGTGATGATGGAGAAGCCGCAAAAACCCTGGGCGTAGGGCCTTATTTTGTAAAAGACTATCGGCAGGCAGCAGGCAATTATAAACAAAGAGGAATTGAAAATGCCCTACTGCTGCTACACGATTATAACCTGAAAAGCATAGGCATTGGCAGCACCGGCGTTAGCGATGCCAGCCTGATGAAGGAGATGATTGTGAAGATGGTAAGCTAAAAGCACTTCGACTTTTACTGTTTTGTCATTTGCCTGCAGAAATCATACAAACCATGTATAGCCCTAACGACCACATATAAAAGAGCAGTAAGAATGATGAGGTAAATCCCAAAAAAGAAAAAGATTCGATATGGCAATGAGTAATGATTGAAATCGTACAAGTTCTGATACTCCTGTGGCTTATTGGGATTATAAATCACCTGCATGTTTGCATATTCTCTGTCAAATGTTTCTTCAGAACCGCACTTATTTGCCCCTTCAATTTTTTCACCTGCCTTTGTGCTAAAGCTAAACACCGCATAGTAAGTATCTCTTTTCTTACAAACAGAATTGGCCTTTGTAATTATACCATTGCGTTGCAATTTTAAATGTTCATTCCTATCAAGTAAAAACTGAAAAGCAGTTATAATTAGTGCAACACAGAAACCAAAGAATATCTTTTTCTTTTTTGTCAAGGGATGGAACTTCTGTGATGACTCATTTTGAAATGTAGAACTACTTCACTTCGTAGATCTTCCTATAGATTTGGGTATGCCTATTTAATGCTGTAACAAGTTTCAATTTGACATCCTGCATCTTTTCTTCATCTTCTTTCGTAATACTTCTACCTGAGTTTTTTATTTCCTCAAGATATGAATCTAAAAAGTCTCTATACTTATTGGCTTTAGCTCGTATAAGTTCCGCTATTTCATACAGATCCTTCTTTTCCATTGTAATAAAATTTAAGTAAAGTAAAAGAAATGGATGTTCCCAAAAAGAAATAGCCACCACTTGCTAACCGGTATTTAGCAGCAAAATATCACAGGGGCATCTCTCCTCCGTTGGAAGAGAGAACGAGAGAGGAGGCTGCTTCTTTATCCTTCGCTAATTGCACCTTCAATTCATCTAGCCCACTAAATTTCTTTTCATCCCGCAGCTTTTCTTTTACAAACACCTGTAGTGTACTTCCATAAATATCTGCATCAAAGTGGAACAGGTTTACTTCAATAGTTCGCTGCGTTCCATTAACAGTAGGCCGAATGCCAATATTCATCATCCCGTTTATTAGCTGACTATTTTCTCCAGCGCCTTTCACCACAGCATCTACGGCATAAACACCATTGCCCGGCACCAGTTTTTCCGCATCCAGAATTTTCAGGTTGGCTGTGGGGTAGCCAATAGTGCGGCCCAGTTTATTTCCTTCTATCACTAGCCCTTCAAAAAAATACGAATACCCTAAAAAAGCATTGGCCGTTGCAAGATTGCCTGCCAGTAAGGCTCCTCTTATTTTGGTACTGCTAATGGTGCTTTGCTGCAGCACATGCTCTGGTATTTCCTTTACCCGGTAGTTAAAAGTATTTTTCAAGGCTTCTAACAACTGAAAATTGCCCTGCCGTTGGTAGCCGAAATGATGGTCGTAACCTATGATGATGGTATGCGGATGAAATAGCCGCACCAAAAAATTTTCGACGTAGTCTTTAGCTGGCTGACTGGCAAAAGCTTCTGTAAACGGCACTACCACCAAATGGTCAATGCCTTGCTCGTCCAGCAGCTTTATTTTTTCGTCCAGCGTATTCAGCAATTGTACGGCTTGTGCCTGCCCCCGTACTATACGCCGTGGGTGCGGATTAAAGGTGATAATGACCGTTTCGCCGCCTTGCTTTGCGGCCTCATCTTTTAGCTGTTGCAGTATTTGCCGGTGGCCGGTATGCACACCATCGAAGGTGCCAATGGTGACGATGGCATTCTTAAAAAACGGAAGCTGATCAAGATGATAGTGTACGGTCATAAGTCTTGCTGGCAAAGATGCAGAAAGAAGATAGAAAGCAGCAGGCTGTTGGCGGAAAAAGAGGTAAGCCCAACCTAGTGCATTTGGTAAAAACCGCTTTATTTCCTGCTTTTGCAGCCGTTGGCCCTCTCTTTGATTTAAGTAAGATTAGTAGCAACCGCTATCATTTCTTAATTGAAGCCTACCCTACGGCAACCCACTGGGTAGATTTTAAAACTTATCACATGGACAGCATCAATCAACAACAACCGGAAGACAATTTCAAAGATTTACAAGGCAACGATGCCACTAAAAAGATCAAAGAACTGGTTGACTCCGCCAAGTCTTGCTTTTTTTGTACTAATATTCAGACAGGCAAACCATTCGACACCCGGCCTATGGCAGTACAAAAAGTAGATGACGAAGGCAATTTCTGGTTCCTCAGTTCGGACGATAGCCACAAAAATGCTGAACTGGAAACAGACCCTTCTGTGCAGCTCCTTTTCCAGGGTTCAGCCCATTCTGATTTTCTGAATATTTACGGTATGGCTACCGTTAGCAAAGACAAAGAGAAAATAAAAGAATTGTGGGAACCGATCCTGAAAACCTGGTTCACTGGTGGTGTAGATGACGAACGTATTACTGTAATAAAAGTAGACCCATCAGAAGGCTATTATTGGGACAACAAGCATGGCAATGCAGTAGCTTTTGTAAAACAAATGGCAGGCGCTATTGTAGGTAAAACACTAGATGATTCGATAGAAGGAAAATTGAGCGTATAAAAAGCAGTTCACTTGCTTACTCGTTCTAAAAATGGCTCACCACCACTTAGAAACCGTTCCCTTCCATCCAAAAAAGGCTCCCCACTGCCTGAAAACGGCTTACCACCATTCGAAAACGGTTCCCGACCACTTAGAAATGGTTCCCCCACATCCGAAAAAGACTCACCACCACCCAAATGGGGCTCGCCTCCAGTAGGAAATGTCTACCATCCCTACACTTGTCTTCTTAGAGCCGGAGTTATCCTATTTTCCAACCTCTATTATTTTACAAAACGGCCGGATTCATTTGAATCCGGCCGTTTTGCTTTTTATTCAAGTTAAGATCTCCGACGAGGAGGTGTTTGTGGCATTTCGTTGTCCATCTCTACAATGTTCACCGGGTGGTCCCAATCGCCTAAAAGGTACTGGCTAAAGTAGTCGGCCATTTTCCAGAAAAAATATTCCTGCATATCGGCATAACCGTGGCGCTGGCCGGGTAGCATCAGGAAGTCGAAACGCTTATCAGCCTTAATCAAAGCATTCATCATGCGGATGGTGTTGGCAGGGTGTACGTTATTGTCAATATCGCCAGTGGTTAGCAGCAGGTGGCCTTTCAGGTTTTTAGCTAACTCAGGGTTTTTATCAATAGAATAAGCAAAACTGGTATCGCCCTTGGGGCCAATGGATTCCTGTACGCCGTTATGTTTTTCGCTCCACCAGCGGTTATAGATCGCATTGTCGTGGTTGCCGGAAGACGATACGGCTAATTTGAAAAAGTCGGGATATACCAACATGGCAGCAGTGCTCATAAAACCGCCACCACTATGGCCGTAGATACCAACTTTACTGGCATCAATAAACGGATAACGGTCGGCTAATTGCTCAACGGCTGCTTTTTTATCTGCCAGGCCATAATCCCGAAGGTTGCCATAGCCATAGTTGTGATACCACTTGCTGCGGCTGGGATTACCACCTCTGTTACCTACGGTAATAACGATAAAACCTAACTGTGCTAAGCGATCCAGTCGATCCATACCCCGGCCAAAAGCTTTGTTCACCGCTTCCGTTTGCGGGCCGGGGTAAACGTACTCAATGATGGGATACTTCTTAGTCGAATCGAAATTGAATGGTTTGTACATCACACCATATAAGTCAGTTACGCCATCATCTGCCTTTACCTTAAACGGCTGCGGAAATTTGTAAGAGGTAGACATCAAAGACGAAAAATCAGCCGACTCTAAATCCAGTAGTTTGCGACCGGTATTATCGTACAGTACCGATTTAGGTATAGTGCTTACCATCGAATAATTATCTACAAAAAAACGCTTGCCATCGTTCATACTGGCGGCATGATCAAAAGCTCCTTTGTTCAATAATTGCATGCCAGTACCATCGAGGTTGATGCGGTACAGATGTAATAGGTAAGGGTCTTCACCGGTTTCTCTTCCATTAGCGGTGAAGTATAATACACGGGCTTTTTCATCTACCCCAACAATGTCCTCGCAGTGGAAATCGCCTTGGGTAATCTGGTTCTTCAATTTGCCAGTTCCATCATACAGATAAAAATGAGCCCAGCCATCTCGTTCGCTCCACTCTATTATTTCGGAGCCGTCATCTACCAGGGCAGGACGACGGGTTTCCACATAGGTGTTCAGGCGTTCTTCCACCAGCGGTTTTACAGCGCTGGTAGCAATGTCTACAGAACATAAATCAATGCGTTTAAGATCCCGGCTGGTACGGCTAAAATAGAAGCGATTATTGTTGCCCAACCAAACCAGCGGCCGCCAGTCATCATCCCGATTGCTTACCATTTGTGGGGCGGTGTAAATGCCAACATCCTGGTCTTTAAACTGCTTGATATTTAATTCCTTCCAGCTTTTGTCAGCATTATCAAACAGTAGCATGTAGGTAATAGGCGATTCCTTTTCGCCAGGCATCCAGTATTTGTAGGTTTCCAGCGTAGGCCGTGGCTCGGCAATGCTATTGATAACCCACAAATCTTTCACCGTCCGTTCGTCGGAACGCTCCATGGCAAAATGCTTGGAATCGGGGCTCCAGTACACGAAGGCGGGTACTCGTTTTTTCTTCTGCTTTTCCTTATCCACATTCGTTTCGCCATTGCCCTGCCCATTACCGCTGGTGCCATAGCTATAAAACTCTACGCCATCTTTAGTTATCTGATGTTCTGTAACGGTGCTGTCGTCTTCGTTTATTAAGGCCTTGTGGTAATTGGCCGTGTCCATCCAGTACAGGTTGTAGTTTTTGGCAAACAACACGGTTAGTCCGTCCGGCGAAATGGAAGCCCAGCGGGGATTGCGTTTGGGCTTTTTAAAATCGGCTAGTTGTACCAGTTGGCCGGTGCTAGTGTTATATTCAAAATAAAACACCTTTTTCTGCTTTGCTGGTGGCGTGGTTACACCTTTTTTGGCCAGGGAATCTTTGGCATTGCGAAACTTTACTGAATCTACTTTCTCTTCGTCCTGCGTACTTTTTACTTCAAACTGAATCCAGGCCTCATCCCGAACAAACCGCATACTGTCTATCATCAGGTGCTGGGCATCCATCGGGTCTTTTACAATGGCCGTAAGTTGGGCGGCCAGTTTGGAATTGTCAAATAGCTTTTGTTTTTGACCGGTAGCCGCATTTACGATGTACCAGTTCTTGCCTTCGCTTGTTTCGTAGGTGTACCAGAAGCGGTCGCTCTTTTTTAGCCAGTGCGGATCTACGGCGGTGCTGTACAGCATCTTCTCCAGCTTTTTGGGGGAGAAACGGGCAGCTGCTGCGTAGTTGGCTTTGGTGACAGGCGTTTGTGCCTGTACAGCCAACGCCGATATGCAGGCCATTACTAAAAGTCCAGTTTTTCTCATGTGCAGTATTTGGTGCTAAATGTAATTATAGATGAGAAGTATTAGCACCAGATGAGGTGGTTAAAAACGGTTAATCCTATTGAGGCAATTGTGTTTGCAGCAGGAAAATAAAAAATGAGCCATGTTGATTTGGAAGCTGGAATGATAGATTTTGGAAGGGTAAGGGATAGTAGTGGAAAGCCCACAGGCGGCGGATGAATAGTGGAAGATAGGAAACGCTGATACCACGCCGCCGAGGACTTGAAACGGATAGCCCGGCCGCCTCTGGCGGATACCTCCAAAAATTCTTTTATAGAAAAGCATCAAGTGCTAATACGCCCAGCAACCCAATCACCGAAATCAGGGTTTCCATCAGCGTCCACGATAGAAAAGTTTGCTTGAGCGATAGCCCAAAAAATTCTTTGAACATCCAGAAAC
>CAXTDG010000017.1:0-17996 GCA_964242675.1 uncultured Chitinophagaceae bacterium | reverse complement strand
ACGTATGGTCTTGCACAAGCGGCCAACCCCGATTTGCGGTGGGAAAAAGTGGCTACTGCTAATATTGGTTTGGACTTTAGCATCCTGAAAGGAAAACTGAGCGGAACCGTAGAAGTATACAATAAAAAGACGACTGGTATGATTTACGGCTATGCAGTAGATCCTATCTTAATACCTTCTGGTTCTATTACGGCCAATGGTGGCAGTATGGTAAATAAGGGCATTGAGCTAACCTTAAATGCTACACCGGTACAAACCAAAAATTTTGTATGGAATAGCAGCCTGAACCTGGCATCGAACCACAACGAAATTACCAGCCTGACTAATCCACTATTTGCAGGTGGAGACTCTATACGGCTTAGCCAACCAGATGGACAAGGCCAAACTGGTAGCACCTTGCAAATTTTGAAAGTAGGCCAACCACTAGGCCAGTTCTTTACTTTGAGTTATGCTGGTAAAAATGCAGCTGGTACTTCACAGTATTACAAAAAAGATAAAACCCTTACCACTTCTCCAGGTATTGGTAGCGACTACATCTATGCAGGTAGTCCGCAGCCGAAGTTATTGGTTGGTTTTACCAATACTTTCCGTTATAAAAAATGGGATCTGAACATCTTCTTCCGGGGTGTATTTGGTAACAAAATCTTTAATGTTACCCGTGCCGATCTGTTCCGCCCCAGCACTGCACAAACCACCAACATCCTGAAAGATGTAGCTGATGAATCATCAAAAGACGGAAATGCTTTCAAGTATTCTACCCGCTTTATTGAGAATGGTAGCTACGTACGGCTGGACAATGCTACATTGGGCTATACCGTACGCAACCTAGGTGCTTACATCAAAAACATTCGGGTGTATGGCTCTGTAAACAATGCTTTTGTAATTACTAAATACACCGGTATTGACCCCGAAATTAACCAAGGTGGTATTGCACCGGGTGTGGATGCAAACAACTTTTACCCACGTACCCGTACCATGCTAGTAGGTGTAAACGTAACTTTCTAAAACTTGCCAAAGAACACAAATATGAAACAGAGATTAAACTATATAAAACTGCTACCAGTTGTAGCGCTTCTGCTGGGAGCCTGCCACAAAATTGATGTAGCAGTTACAGCGCAACTAACGCCTGCTACTTTTCCGCAAACGCCTGCACAGTTTGTACAAGCATCCGGCCCGGCCTACGTGGCACTGCGGGGCAACTATGCACTGGATTATGCTTTTATACAATCGCTATCTACAGATGAGGCTATTTTACCTGCCCGTGGCGGTAACTGGTACGATGGGCAGAACTACCGCCTGCTACACTACCACGAATGGAACAAAGACCATGGCTGGACGGGCGGTGCCTGGGGCTGGATTTCAAAAATTATTGGTGCTACCAATCAGTCGCTTTCCATACTTGGCGGCACAATGCCAGCCGGTGGTTCTAAGGATTCCATTTTTGCTGAGCTAAAAACGGTACGGGCTGTTGCCTATTTCATGTTTATGGATCTGTACGGCAATGTGCCACTGGATTCGGTGTATGGCGATTTTACGCCCCATGCCAACCTGCCCCGTGCACAAGTATTCAACTGGATAGAAGGTGAGCTAAAAGCGGCTATTCCTAAGCTGCAATCGCCATCGACTACTATGTATGGTCGGGCTGACCGCTACACGGCTTGGTCGCTACTGGCTAAGATGTACCTGAATGCAGAGTACTACACCGGTACTGCCCGCTGGAATGATTGTATTGCAGCTTGTGATACGGTGATTAATTCAAATAAATACAGTATTGCACCACGGGCTACCTACCTCAATATGTTTTATCCCAACAACGGGCCAGCCACTACACCAGAGTTCATTTTTGCTATTCCTTACGATCCCGCCGCTACCACTACTGCATACGGCCTCAACGGCTTTATGTACTATGCCCGGTACGATGTGCCCCGTTCGGAGCAGACTAAATTCAACCTGCCATTTGTGCCTAGTTCGGCCCGTAGTACGCTGCCTGAGTTTTATGCCAACTTCAACGATGCAAATGATATCAGAAACAACCAGTGGCTTACCGGTTTGCAATACCTAAGCAATGGTACAACACCTGTAACCGTGGCCACTACCAAAAAAGGATATGACCAGCTTTATACCGGTGCAGATGGTGGCACAGCACTTACTTACCAGGTAAACATTACACCTAATATTGTTTTGCGGCAAGACTCTTCTTTATTTGATTGCGGTAACGATGAAATAGCCTGGAACATGGGCTACAGGAACATTAAATTTTTACCTGATGCAACTAGTATCAACCGCAACCAGAACAACGATTTGCCAGTATTTCGTTACGCCGATATTTTGCTGATGAAAGCAGAAGCAATCCTGCGTGGTGGTACACCAACCAACGGACAAACAGCACTATCGCTGGTAAATCTGGTAAGGGCTAATCGTACTACCAGTGCGGCGCTTTCAACTGTTGATCTAAACTTTTTATATACTGAACGTTGTCGTGAATTTGCCTGGGAAAACTGGCACCGCAACGACATGATTCGCTTTGGCAGATACGAATCAAGCTATGGGTTTAAAAGAGATGCCAATACTTACAAAAGAATATTCCCCATACCAACCGGCGCATTGGTGTTGAACCCTGCGTTAAAGCAAAATCCGGGTTATCAATAGCAGATAGCCACAATAGCTTTTACAGATAAAAAACGCTTTAAGAAATGACTGACAGATGATTTAATAGCTTTTAGATGATCGTATGACAAATGGTAATGCAGCACTTAGAAATAGCAAACAATTCTATTTACTAAGGCTGCATTTTTTTATTTACACCATTTAAAAATAATGTAAGTGAGTAAAGTCAACAGGGCTCAATTTATCAAACAGTCTTTGCAGGCAGGCGCTTTTATTTCGCTTGGCACGATGGCCTTTTTAGGTATAGAAGCTGAACCAACGAGAAAGAAATTTGAAGTGAAAAATGGCCTGTTGCAAAGGCTGGTAGCTGCCAACGATACACAAGTGGAGCAACTGCTGCAAAGAGATGAAAGCAGCCTGAAATTCAGCCGGAAAATTGGGCATGATTTTGCCACTGCCTGTGCCGCCTATTGCTCACCCGATTCTAAGTATTATCATAGCAGCGAGGTAGTTGCAACAATGGAAAAACTGGTGGGCTTCTTAACCAGTTTTCAGGCAGCAGATGGCACGGTAAATATTGCGAATATCGAATCGCCACCCGATACCGCCTTTCTGTTGGAATCCTTAACTGCTGGTACTTTCATATTAAAGAAAGATGGTTCACCAGAATTAGCTAATGCAAATGCAGCCATCAAACAGTTTATTGTAAAAGCTGGAGATGCATTGACAACTGGCGGTGTGCATACACCCAATCATCGCTGGGTAATTTGTGCAGCTTTAGCTCGTATCAATACGCTGTATCCAAACAAAAAATATTTAGATAGAATTGACGATTGGCTGGGCGAAGGAATTTTTAACGATGCGGATGGGCACTACCCGGAAAGGAGCATGAACTATGGTTATGTAGAAGATAATTCGATGATTATCATGGCTCGCTTACTAAACAAACCAGCCCTGCTGGAACCAGTACGAAAGAACCTGCAACTCACCTGGTTTTGCACAGAGCCGAATGGTGATTTGGTAAGCAACGATAGCCGCAGACAGGATAAATACCAGCAACTCAATATTGCCATTTTTTACCTGCACTATCGCTACATGGCCATTCGGGAAAACAGTGCAATGTTTGCGGGTATCGTTCAGTTTATTGAAACTTTACCCGGCTTTGAAGAACGGATTTTAAATACAGCGCTGTACCTTGTTTTAGAGAATGAGCTTTTGCAAAAAGACCTGCCACAGCCTACGCCACCACTGGTAAATTTCGAAAAGCTATTTACTACATCCAGCCTCTTGCGTATTCGCCGCAATGATACCACGATGACTTTATTCGGTGGCATTGACCAACCACTTATTATTGCATCAGGCCGTTCTGAAAGTCCTAACTTTTTTGCTTACCGAAAAGGCAAAGCCATCCTGAATTACATGCGGCTTTCTACCCGCTTTTTTAGCACTGGTTATTTTTATAGCGATGGTTTGAAGAAGATTGGTAACAGCTATGTTTTATCACAAAAACTAGATGTGCCTTATTACCAGCCTTTGCCCAAGAATCTACGGAATGCAAAAGGTGATTATAAGTTATCACCTAGTGTTGACGGGCGTTTCTGGAATAAAATGAATTTTAAAAACCGGCCAGTTAGTAATGTGAAAACGCTGCAAACCAAAGTGACGCTAACGGAAACGAACGGCACAGCAGCACTGCAATTTGATGTTACCGGGCAGGCAGGAGTGGAAATAATAATAGAACTCTGCTTTAAAACCGGCGGTAAATTATCTGGCGTAACAAAAAGGGATAACAGCAATAACTTTTTAGAAGAGGGAACTGGTAAATACGAGATGGATGGAGATGTCATTTCCTTTGGACCAGGGATAGTAAAGCATAAAAATATAATTGGCCTGGAAGGCGAAAGATACACCACTCACTTTGGCAGCTTGCGTATCGAAGGAGAGCATGTGTACCTTACTGGCATTACTCCGTTTACCCATAAACTTGTATTTAGCTAAGCCTATGCAGCAGCCCGCCAATGCAAATATTTTACAGGAAGAAATACTACCGGGTGATGCGGTAGAACCGGTTATAAAAAAGCCAGTTCGATTGCAGTCGCTGGATGCGTTACGAGGCTTCGATATGTTTTGGATTGTGAGTGGCGAATTCGTTTTTCATGCATTGGGAAATGTGGTGATGGAAAAGCATTCCCTGGTTCGCAACCCAGAGAATTATCAAATTGCCACTACATTTAATTTATCTTTTTGGGAAAGGATTGCAGTAGGTATTAGTAATCAACTGCATCACTCGCCGTGGAATGGATTCATGTTTTACGATCTCATTTTTCCCCTGTTCATTTTCATAGCTGGGATTTCCATGCCTTACTCGTATAGCAAGCGTTTATCAACCGATGCAGTTGAAAATAGGAGTCGCAGAAAAGCCATTTATGTAGCACTTATTCGGCGCACTATCATCCTTCTGTTTTTAGGAATGGTAGTAAATGGCTTGTTCAAATGGCAGGGCTATGAAGCCACTCGATTTGCATCGGTATTAGGCCGCATTGCGTTGGCTTGCTTTGGTGCAGCCATCATCTACCTGAATGCAAATCGGCGGGCACAAATTGCCTGGTTTATAGGCATTTTACTAGGCTATTGGGCAATGATGGTGCTAATTCCTGTTCCCGGTTTTGGTGCAGGTGTACTAACGCCTGAAGGAAATCTTGCAGCCTACGTTGATAGATTGTTTTTGCCAGGTAAAATTCATCGCAAAGTGTACGACCCGGAAGGCATTTTATCAACGCTTCCTTCCGTTTGCACAGCTTTACTGGGTGTATTTACCGGAGAGTTTTTGCGAAGAAATACAGAGCGTTTGACCGTCCTTTATAAAGGTTTAGTACTAATTGCAGGCAGCATTGCATTACTAGGTGTAGCGCTGCTTTGGAATCTTGTTTTCCCTATCAATAAAAATACGTGGACAAGTTCCTTTGTGCTGTATGCTGGCGGCTGGAGCATGCTGCTGTTTGCCCTTTTTTATTTAGTGATTGATGTAGCCGGTTTTAAAAAATGGAGTATCCCTTTTATTTGGATTGGCGCTAATTCTATTCTCATTTACCTGGCTGCTCATGGCGCTATTAATTTTGAAAGTACTGCCCAATTTGTTTTTGGAGGACTAATACAAATGACTACGCCCATATGGCAACCTGTTTGGCTGGCTGTAGGGGTAATGGTCGTTCAAGTCGTATTACTAGGGTTCCTGTACAAGAAAAAATGGTTTTTAAAGGTGTAATCCAAAATGCTTTCCGCACATTGCACACGATAAATAACAATACTTGCCTAAATGAACACTTTACAGATTGCCGATTATATCGTTTTCTTCATTTATTTCATCATCGTAGCCTCGTATGGTTACTATGTTTATAAAAAGAAAAAGTCGGCTACAACCGATTCAAAAGACTTCTTTTTGGCCGAAGGATCGCTTACCTGGTGGGCTATTGGTGCATCGCTGATTGCCTCAAATATTTCTGCTGAGCACTTTATCGGCATGTCGGGTTCGGGCTTCGCTATCGGGCTGGCAATATCCTCTTACGAGTGGATGTCGGCCGCTGCACTTATCATCGTTGCTGTATTTTTTATTCCTATTTATCTAAAGAATAAAATTTACACCATGCCGCAATTTCTCTCCGTGCGGTACAGCGATACGGTAAGCTCTATCATGGCGGTAATCTGGATACTGATTTACATTTTTGTCAATCTTACTTCCATCATTTATTTGGGTTCGCTTGCCATTTCTGCTATCTCCAATATTCCTTTTGAATGGTGTATTGTAGGGCTATCCTTTTTCTCTATTATTGTAACGCTGGGCGGCATGAAAGTAGTGGCCTACACGGACGTAATACAAGTAGTAGTGCTGATTATCGGCGGCTTAGTAACTACCTATTTGGCCTGTCAATTATTATCTGAAAAACTAGGCTATGGAGATGATATTTTTAAAGGCCTTTCTTACCTACGTAAGGAAGCGCCAGAGCACTTCCACATGATATTCGACAAGAGCAGTCCGCACTATCAGGAACTGCCCGGTTGGTCAGTAATTGTAGGCGGTATGCTCATTAATAACCTGGCTTATTGGGGCTGTAATCAATACATTGTACAGCGGGCATTAGGAGCTAATTTAAAAACTGCCCGTACCGGAATTTTATTTGCCGCTTTTTTGAAAATGTTTGTGCCGGTAATTGCCGTATTGCCAGGCATCATTATGTATGTGCTGCACAGCAAAGGAATGTTTGCTCCGCAGATGAGCGATGCGGCCGGTGTAGTAAAACCCGACCATGCTTACCCAACATTGATGAACTTGCTTCCTGCTGGTTTGAAAGGCGTTGCATTTGCAGCACTCACTGCTGCAATTGTGGCATCACTAGCAGGCAAAGCGAACAGCATTTCTACCATCTTTTCGCTAGACATTTATCAGAAATATTTCAATAAAACTTCGTCTGAAAAAAACTTAGTTGTAGTTGGCCGATGGGCGGTAATCATTTCTATGGCTATTGCGGCTATTGTAACACCAGCCTTAAGATCACTTGATCAGGCCTACCAGTTTATCCAGGAATATGTAGGCTTCTTTTCGCCGGGTGTATTAGCCATTTTCCTGCTAGGAATGTTCTGGAAAAAAACAACTAATGCGGCTGCATTAACGGGTGCTATTCTAACTGTTCCCATCGCCATTGTTCTAAAATTTTTACCTCTCTGGACAGGCGGTGGATTTCCCGATTTGCCATTCCTCGACCGCATGTTTATCACCTTTATATTTATCTCTTTACTCATGATAATTGTAAGCTTAGCAAAGCCAAAACCACTGGATGATAAGAAAGTAATTATCGTGGATAGATCTATGTTCAAAGTATCGACCGGTTTCATTTTGTTGTCCGTACTAATCATGGGAATATTGGTAGCGCTATACACCGTTTTTTGGTAATTATAACTGAACAAAATAGTATGATAATTAAGAAGGGAATAATGACTGTTGTCGCTTTGTGTTTGGCGATTTTTGCACAGGCACAATTAGATGCATCTGCAACTAAAGCCCTGCTGCAACGCATTATTCCACAACAGGCTGCTCAATTTGATATTGAAAAATTAGATAGTAAGAAGGACAGTTTTGAGATAGAAAGTAGAGGGAACAAAATTGTTTTAAGAGGAAATAATGGAGTAGCCATTGCATCAGCTTTATACTATTATCTAAATGAGTATTGCCATTGTCAAATCACCTGGAATGGAACGAATTTGAATCTGCCAAAACAGTTGCCCGTTGTTGCTAAAGCTGTTCATAAATCTTCCCCTTATAACTACCGTTATTATCTCAATTACTGCACGTTTAACTATAGCATGAGTTGGTGGGATTGGAAGCGCTGGGAGAAAGAAATTGACTGGATGGCATTGCACGGAATTAATATGCCGCTGGCCATTACGGGGGAGGAATACACCTGGTATTTGGTGTATAAAGACATGGGCTTTACAGATGCTGAATTGTCAAATTTCTTTTGCGGACCATCTTATTTTTCCTGGTTCTGGATGGGCAATTTAGATGGCTGGGGTGGACCATTACCAATCGCTTGGATGAAGAGTCATTTTGATTTACAAAAAAAAATAATTGACCGACAAAGAGCATTAGGAATGAAGCCTGTACTGCCAGCATTTACCGGCCACGTACCCTCTGCATTTAAGAAAAAATATCCTGCTGCAAAACTTAAAACAACTAATTGGAATAATGGCTTTGCCGATACCTATATTCTGTCTGCCGAAGACCCTTTGTTTGCTGAAATAGGCAAGCGTTTTCTAGAACTGCAAACAAAATTATTAGGTACAGACCATCTCTATTCTGCCGATACATTTAATGAAAATGAACCACCATCTGATGAACCGGAAGCATTAGCCAAACTCAGTGCCAGCGTGTATAAAGGCATGCAGGCGGCAGATAAAGATGCTACCTGGGTAATGCAGGGTTGGTTGTTTTATAGTGACAGGAAATTCTGGAAAGCACCGCAGATAAAAGCCCTATTGGGTGCCGTGCCGGATGATAAAATGATATTGCTGGATTTAGCTACAGAAATAGAACCGGTTTGGAAACGCACCGAAGCTTTTTATGGCAAGCCCTGGATTTGGAATATGCTCAACAACTTTGGTGGCAATACCAATTTGTTTGGTCGCATGGATAGCGCTGCTGTTGCGCCTGCCAACGCCTTGCATGATGCCAATAGCGGTCGTTTGAAAGGCATTGGGATGACCATGGAAGCCATTGAACAAAACCCGGTGCTATACGAATTAATGATGGCGAATACCTGGCGGGATTCTGCAATTGACATTACTGAATGGCTGCCTAATTATGTTCGGAATCGCTACGGCAACATAAATAGTCATACGCTGGCTGCATGGGATATTTTGCACAAAACGGTTTACAGTGTTCCGGCAGATAAATACATTCGGGATGGTGCGGAAAGCATTATACAAGCCCGGCCAACATTTGATAGCCTTACCCGCTGGACAAAAACTAAATTGAACTACAATGCCGCTGATTTATTACCCGCCTGGGATGATCTGATACAAGCTGCTGATAGTCTAAGAAATAGCGATGGGTTTCAATATGATTTGATAGATGTAACCCGGCAGGTATTAGCCAACTATGCTTTGCCTTTGCAGCGCCAATTTGTAATTGCTTTTCAGGCTAAAGACAAAACAGCTTTTGATCAGTACAGTAAGCAATTCTTAGAATTAATTACCGATATGGATAAGCTGCTTGCTACACGTAAAGATTTCATGCTGGGGCCTTGGGTAGCAAGTGCCAGGCGTTGGGGGGGCACAGAAAAAGAAAAGGCTTTGTATGAGATGAATGCGAAGGATTTAATTACGCTTTGGGGCGATGCGAATAATCCGTTGCATGAGTATGCCTGCCGCCAGTGGAGCGGGTTACTAAATGATTTTTATAAACCTCGCTGGCAACAGTTTTTCACCAAAGCAAATACAGCATTGACATCTAGCAAGGAGTTAGATTTAAAAGCGTTTGAAAGTGAAATAAAAGCTTGGGAATGGAAGTGGGTAAATGCAAGGAAAGATTATCTAGTAGCACCAATAGGAAATGCAATAACGGAAGCTAAAGGCCTATACAGCAAGTATCGTAACCGCATTACGTTTTAATGAAAGAAATTATTGCAAAATATTATAGTAGCAGCATGAATAGGTTGGTTAAATGCAAAAGGTTTGGCAAGCAAATAAGTCTATTTGTTTTAGCAGGATTTGTGACTGCAATTACAAATGCTCAAACGGCTTATCATCAATATGTCGACCCACTGATCGGTTCCGAAGGTGATGGCCATATTTTTATTGGTCCCTCTTGCCCGTATGGTATGGTAAAGCCAGGGCCAGACAATTTGAAAACTTCCAACAGCGGTTATAGCCCTGATGCAGATAAAGCAATCTATGGCTTTAGCCAAATACATGTAAGCGGCACTGGTGGCGGACCTAAATATGGCAATATCTCCATCATGCCTTTTAGCGGCGATACCACCAGCATTCAACAGGAATCTTTGCGGAGCAATGAAATTGTAAAGACTGGTTATTACAGCGTTTTGTTAGATAAATGGAAGATTAAAACGGAGATTACTACATCACCGAAAGTTGCCTATTATAAATTTCATTTTGCGAATGCTAGTACTAATGCAGTGAAGATTGACTGTGGCGAATTCTTAGGCGAAAAGCCTGTGCCCGATGCAAGGGAAGCACAACAATTTGTAGGTTCAGAAATTGAGATTGTTTCCGATAGAGAAATAAAAGGCTATAGTAAAATTCGTGGTGGCTGGAATAACGGTGCCGCCTACACCGTTTACTTTTATGCCGTGTTTAATCAGCCCTTCAATCGCTTCAAAACATGGAAAGGGAATACACTAGTGGCTGGCGAAAAAATACAATTTGACGAAGGCAAGAAAACCGGAGCCATGCTACTTTTTGATGCGTTGCAAAATGGCAATCTCGAAATGAAGATTGGTATTTCTTATATCAGCACTTTAAAAGCTGCCCAAAATATAGTTACAGAAATTCCGCATTGGAGTTTTGAAAAAACATTAGTAGAAACGCAATCAGCGTGGGAAAAGTTGCTGAGTAAAATTGAAATAAATAAGGATGCAAGCGTTGATCAGAAAACCATGTTTTATACGGCGCTGTATCATACCATGCTAATGCCGGTTGATCGTACGGGAGAAAACCCCAAATGGGAAGCTGGAACGCCTTACTACGATGACTTCTATGCCATCTGGGATACGTACAGATCTTCTCATCCGTTGATTACATTGATTGATCCTTCCCGCCAGGTTTCTATTGTAAATGCTTTACTACAAATCTATTTGCGGGATGGCTATATGCCCGATGCCCGAAGTGGCAATGCTAATGGTAGAACGCAAGGCGGATCGAACGCAGAGGTATTGATTGCAGATGCGTATGCAAAAGGATTAAAAGGAATTAATTACTCGTTAGCATTGGATGCTATGCTGAAAGATGCCAGTGTGCCTCCGGGTGGAAACGAAGAGCAGGAAGGCCGTGGTGGATTGACAGATTACAATTCTCTAGGTTATGTGAGTAACAACTTTGTACGGGCAGGAAACAGAACGTTGGAGTATGCTTATGACGATTATTGTTTGTCAACCGTAGCCTGGGGACTAAACCGCAAAGGCGAAGCTTACCGATTTAGAAAGCAAGCCAATAATTGGCAGAACTTGTGGCGCAATATTTCGGATAATGGCAGTACTGGTTTCATTATGCCGAGAGATGCTTCTGGTAATTGGATTGATAGTATTCAGTGTGACATTAGCAATGGAAAAGCAAGCTATATACGCTATACGCCGCTGGCGCAGGATTGGCCTGTTTGTCTCTGTTGGTGGTGCGGCTTTTTCTATGAAGCCAGTAGTTGGGAGTATTCGCTTTCCGTACCACACGATGTAGCGGCTGTCATTCAAAAAAGTGGTGGTGCGGCAGCGTTCGAAAAACGATTGAATACACTATTCGATAAAGACTTGTATAACGTTGGCAACGAGCCATCTTTCCTTACTCCAAACCTGTATCACTGGATTGGTAAACCACACCTCAGTAGCGACCGCATCAGGCAAATCATTATTAAGAATTACAACGCATCGCACAGCGGTATTCCGGGTAATGATGATAGTGGTGCCATGTCTTCCTGGCTTGCTTTCCACCTGATGGGTTTGTATCCTAATGCAGGCCAATCTTACTATCTTATTAACGCTCCTTTGTTGAAACAATCCATCATTCACCAGGAGAATGGAAAAGATTTTACCATCAAGACGAAAGGCTTTTCAGATAAAAATATTTACATCAAATCAGCTATGCTGAATGGCAAAGCATTTACACAATCCTGGATAGAACATGAGGACATTGTAAAAGGTGGCGAATTGGAATTTGAAATGACCGATAAGCCCACTAATTGGGGCACGCAAACAGTGCCGCCATTCTTATCGACCGATAACAGGAACTAAACGAAAATTATTTTGAAGCAGAAGGAAAAATTGGAAAGTGTTTATTGTAAAACGGTGAAGCGAAATGCATTGCAGCTAGCAACTTGTATCATAGCTTTTTTAGTATCAACAAGTTTGCAAGCACAGAATATATTGCAATATGTGCAGCCACTTTCGGGCACTGCATCCAGCACTACGGTAGCGGCGCAAAAGCATAGTGAAGCAGGTTCGGAGAAGAATGCGAACACTATTCCTGCCGTGTGCCTGCCCTTTGGTATGACGCAGTTTACACCACAAACTGCTGGCACGGAAACGAAGTGTATTCCACCTTATGCGTACAAGGATAAATTGCTGAATGGTTTTCGGGCTACGCACTGGATCAGTGGCTCCTGCATGCAGGATTATGGCAGTTTTACAGTAGTGCCTATTACCGGTAAACTAAGAACAACTGTGAGTGATTATGCCACTCCTTTTTCGCATGAAGATGAAGTAACAAGTCCTGCTTATTACAAAGTAAGTTTGCCATCTGCACACGTAACAGCAGAACTAACAGCCACTTTACGAAGTTGCATGATGCGGTTTACCGCACAGCAAGATGATAGTTTGTATTTGCTCATTACACCTAATAGCGACCGCAGTGAGGGCTTTGCAAAAGTGAACGCTGCAACCGGTGAAATATGGAGTTACAATCCTGCTCATCGCATTTACCAGGGCTGGGGCGAAGCAGCGGGATTCAGTGGATTTTTGTACGCAAAAATTAGTAGGAAAACAAACGTTTCAGGCTCGTTCAGTGAGGGAAGTATTTTTAGGATAGACAGTATTAAAAATCAAAAGAGTGCTGGTGTATATGTAGGCTTCAAATTAAAAAAAGGTGAAAGCATTACACTCAGTATTGGCACTTCCTTTACCAGTTTAGAGAACGCAAAAAGCAACTTAAAATCAGAAATACCTAACGCTGATTTTGCTACCGTAAAAAAAGCCGCAGAATCGGTTTGGGAGCAGGCTTTAAGCCAGGTTGCCATTAGTACAGCAGATGAAAAAGCAAAGCGAATTTTCTACACGGCTTTGTACCATGCATTTCTGCATCCACGGTTGTTTAGCGATGTGAATGGCAGCTATCCAAAATTTGCGCAGCAGTATAAAACGTGCAAGTTTATTAATGGGGCTTACTATGATGATTTTTCGATGTGGGATATTTACCGGGCACAGCTGCCATTGATGGAAATACTGCAACCGACACTGGTAAATAACTTTGTACAGTCCTTAATTACCAAAGGAGAGCAAGGTGGGTGGTTGCCCATTTTCCCATGCTGGAATAATTATACCGCCGCTATGGTAGGCGATCATGCAACAGCGTTCATTGCATCTGCTTATGCAAAAGGCATTCGCAATTATGATGTGCAAAAAGCTTACAACCTGATGCGTAAAAATGCGTTTGAAGTGGCCAACCCAACCGACTATAAAAATGGCATGGGCCGCCGGGCATTGCCATCTTATTTGAAGTATGGTTTTATTCCACTGGAAGATAGTGTTCCGGAAGCTTTTCATAAGAAAGAACAAGTGAGCCGTACGCTTGAATATGCGTACGATGATTACGCATTGAGTGTAGTAGCAAAAGGGTTAAATAAAACTGCCGATTACCAGCAACTATATCAGCGTTCATTTAACTATAAAAATGTATTAGATACTTCGGTAGGATTAGTGCGTGGCCGCTATGCAAATGGTAATTGGATTGAAACCTTCAACGCTGATAAAAGAGAAACGTATATCACCGAAGGAACACCACGGCAATACACTTTTTATGTGCCACAGGATGTAGCTGGAGTAAGCAAAAAGATGGGCGGCGGAGATAGTCTGGAAATGGCGCTGGA
This sequence comes from uncultured Chitinophagaceae bacterium, assembly GCA_964242675.1. Taxonomy (GTDB): domain Bacteria; phylum Bacteroidota; class Bacteroidia; order Chitinophagales; family Chitinophagaceae; genus JAZKFT01. Next base: position 4,027 of record CAXTDG010000017.1, on the reverse strand, counting down.
TAGATTATTTGCCAACGACGAATATTGGCATGGCAATGAACCGGGTCACCAAATTCCTTTCATGTATAATTACACAAATTCATTTTGGAAAACGGAGGCTATAGTTAGGGACATTGTAAGCCAAGAATATAGTGATGGCCCTGGCGGATTGAGTGGCAATGACGATGCCGGGCAAATGAGTGCCTGGTATGCATTTGCAGCCATGGGCTTCTATCCATTAGATCCGGTTTCAGGAGAATACTTGTTGTGCTCACCGCTATTTGATAGCATAAAAACTAAGCTACCAGCAAACAAAACTTTCCAGATTATTTGCCATAAGCGTAGTGCAAAGTCTATGTATATCCAAAAGGTGACCGTTAATGGCAAGTCTTACAATAAAAATTTCATTACACACCAGATGCTGCAGCAGGGTAGTAAAATTGAAATGTGGCTGGACGATGCGCCTTCTTCATGGGGCTCATCAATAAGCAGCCGTCCTTCTTCTTTATCCGATAAAAAATAGATTGATGATACGTGTTTTTCTACAGTTAATAATATTGTGTTCGGTATTAAATGTAAGCGCTCAAAAGGTATATAATGTAACCACTTATGGAGCAAAAGGCGATGGCAAAACGGACGATGCTGTAGCTATTCAAAAAGCGATTGACGAATGCAATAACAGCGGTGGTGGGACGGTACTTTTTCCGGCTTTATACACATTTATGTGCAGCCCTATTGTGCTGAAATCCAATATTGATTTACACTTAGAAAACAATTCGAAACTGCTTGCCAATCCGGATGAAAAGGCTTATACGAAAAGCGCTTTTAGGAACAATCTGGGTGAAGGAAGTTTATGGCTGAGCGGAGAAAAGTTAGAGAACTTTTCAATTACGGGAACAGGTGAAATCAACGGAAACGGTATTTCATTTATGGGCGATGAACTGGAAGATTCGTATGTGCTGAAACCATTCAATGGATTTGATCCTCGTCCGCATGTGCTGACGATTATTGGCGGGAAAAACATCCGGATTAAAGATGTAAAAATTGGTAACTCCGCTTATTGGACCGTTCACTTGGTTGGTTGCAATGATGTGGTGGTAAGTGGTATTACACTACTCAATAGTTTGAAGGTGCGAAACAGCGATGGTATTGATGTAGACCATAGTAAAAATGTACGCATCAGCGATTGCTATATTGAAAGTGGCGACGATTGTATTTGCCTGAAGAATCGTAGAGAATTTGAAGAATTTGGTAGTTGCGAAAACATAACAGTTACCAATTGCACCATGACTTCCCGTAGCTGTGCTATTAAGATTGGTTCTGAAAATATGGATACGATACGGCAGGTGGTTTTTAATAATTGTATCATTAAAAAGAGCAATCGGGGTGTGGGCATTCAGCATCGGGACGAAGGCTTTGTAGGCGATGTGCTTTTCTCTAACATGATTATTGAAAGTCATTTATTCAGTGATGTATGGTGGGGCAAAGCCGAACCTATTTACATTACTGCTTACCGCCGTGCGAAAGGAAATAACAAAGATGCCAACTGGCGATTTGCGAAAGGCCAGACAGAAGGTAAAGTAGGACAGGTGAAAAATATTCGGTTCAGTAATATCCAATGCAGCAGTGAGAATGGCGTGTATGTAAGCGGCGAATCTGTTGATAAAGTATCTGACATTTACTTTGATAATGTTGATGTATTTATCAATAAGACAACCAGCATTCAAGGTGGTGTTTATGATCGCCGGCCCAGTGAAATGGAAGGCATGGTGAAGGGTCGTACTTCCGGATTTTACTTCGATAAAGTAACTGGTATTACTGTCAGAAATTCTTCTGTACAATGGGGTACTAACCGGCCCGATTATTTTGCCCATGCAATTGAAACACACAATGTGAAAAGCTTTGCAATTGCTCAATTTACCGGGCAATCTGCTTTTCCTGCAAAGCTGAAAGCACAGCAAACGTATACTCCCTAATATTTCATTTTGTCATTTATTTATTCATGAAGCATCTCCTTCTATCAGGCTTTTTACTAATGCTTATTGTTACCAGTTTTGCTCAAAGGAAAACCTTTGATGTATTAGCCTATGGTGCAAAGGGAGATGGCAAAACGATGAACACGATTGCTGTTCAAAAAGCAATAGATGCAGCTGCCGTAAATGGAGGAATAGTAATGGTGCCGAAGGGTAGTTTTGTAACCGGCCCTTTAGAACTAAAAAGCGGTGTAGAACTATACCTTTCAAAAGGGGCTCAATTGCTAGGCAGCGTTGAAAGAAGCGACTATGGTAATGGTGACGCAAAGTCGCTGATTAGTGCCACTAATGCTACGAAAATTGCTATTATAGGCAGTGGTACTATTGATGGCAGAGGCCAGCAATTAATGGAGAATTTTACCAAGGATTTGCAGGCAGGAAAAATGCACCTGGAAAATTGGCCTGCTAAGCGCCCTAGAGAAGCTTCCCGGCCACAAGTTATTGGGTTTGTTGGGTGCAGTAATATTACCCTAAAAGGCATTACCCTAAAAAATAGTTCGACCTGGGTGCAGCATTATGAAGGCTGCAACAACCTGTTGCTGGACAGCATTACAGTAGAAAGTGTAGCATATTGGAATAATGATGGCATCGACATTAATAATTGTAAAAATGTATCCATTACCAATTGCAATATTAATTCTACAGACGATGGAATTTGCCTCAAATCAGAAGGCAGCGTGTTGGATTCTTGTATAAATGTTTATGTGGCTAATTGCCGTATTCGCAGCAGCGCCAATGCATTTAAATTAGGTACGGGTTCTAAAGGCGGATTTAGGAATGTTCGGGTAGATGGGCTGACCATTTACGACACGTATCGCTCAGCCATTGCATTGGAAGCAGTTGATGGCGGTTTCCTAGAAAATGTAGATGTCCGAAATGTAAAAGCAACGAATACAGGCAGTGCAATATTGATTAAATTAGGACACAGAAATAAGACAGATCAATACAGCACGGTACAAAATATCTCCATTGCAAATGTGTATGTAGAAGTGCCTCCAGGTAAGCCGGATGCAGGGTATTCATTTGAAGGGCCGGGATTAAAATATCCACCGGGCGTAAAGCTAACTCCGGGTGTAGTACAAAGCGTTTCACCTTGGAATAACTCCAGCATTGATAGTACGGCTATTCCGTATGAGCACAATGTTTTTCCTTCTTTGATTGCAGGCTTGCCAGGCCACCCGGTTGAAAATATTAAGCTTGAAAATATTGAGATGGTATATGCTGGTGGTGCTAGCAAAAGCAAGGCTTATTTTCCGGTGGATTCTTTATCACAAATTACAGAGCGGAAGCATCGTACCCTGAATTTTCCATGTATGGTGAGCTGCCGGTTTGGGGAATGTATGTTCGTCATGCAGAAGGGGTAATGATGAAAAATATTACCATTAGTACCAAAGGAGAAGATTTTAGAACGGCTGTAATAATGGACGATGTAAAGAATGTAAAAATGAATGGTATTACTATTCCCAAAGCCGTTTTACCTGCACTAATTTTAAACAAAGTAACAAACCCAATAATGGAAAACATGCGCTTGCCAGCGGAAGATCAAAAAGCTATACTAAAGAAGTAGCTGGCTATCTAAATTAGGTGAGCAGTTATCTAAGCTTTTATTCTCTATTATCATTACAGCTTCGGTTGATAAACAGACTTTTCTCGCTTGTTCATTTCCTTCGCTTATCTTACAAGTGCTTTTGTAAAAAGAAAAAACCCCGGCTTTGGAACCCTCAACTTACTTCTTTAGCTACTCCAGACAAGATTCAGACATTGTATTCAGGCTGGCAACTGATCTAAAAAATGCCGACATTCCTATTTGGCTCGATCAGTTTCATATAGCGCCGGGCTCCCGTTGGGACGATTCCATTGAAGCCGCTTTGCAGAAGTCAGATGGCATCCTAATCGTTTTATCGCCCACTTCTGCCAAATCGCAAAATGTGCTGGATGAAATATCGTACGGTATTAAACAAAAGGAAAAGATTATACCGCTAATGATCGAGCCTTGTTGAGTTCCATTTCGACGG
>CAXTDG010000016.1:0-18202 GCA_964242675.1 uncultured Chitinophagaceae bacterium | reverse complement strand
GTAGTTATCAGTAACAGCCGTGGGGCAGATACGCTTACAGAAAAAATAAAACAAATCGGTGGCAACAGTATCGCCGGTTCGGTGCAGGAAGCAGCCGAAGCCGACGTGGTATTTCTTGCTGTGCGGTGGGAACACGTACAGGAGGTACTAGCTGACATTTCATTAGAAGGCAAAATTCTGATAGACGTGACCAATGCTAGCTTATCAGAATTTGTATTGGCAGCACCAGGCTCCAAAACATCCAGTGAAGTAGTAAGCCAATGGGCAAAAGGCGCAAAAGTGATTAAAGCTTTTAATACTTTATACGCAAAAGTATTAGCAGAAAATCCACAGGTTGGTGGAGGAAACAGGGTGATTTTCTATTCAGGAAATGATGATGATGCAAAAGAGGTTGTGTCAGGCATCCTTAATCGCATTGGATTTGCCGGCGTTGATTTGGGTAGCCTGCAGGAAGGTGGAAAATTGCAGCGATTCCCCGGTGGACCATTACCCACCTTAAATCTTATCAAATTAAAATAATACATTAAATAATGAGTAAATTAAAAGACAAGGTTGCTGTGATTACGGGTGGCAATAGTGGTATCGGGTTTGGTATTGCAGAGGCATTTAAAAACGAAGGTGCAATCGGTGCAATCGTCGGCAGAAATCAGGAAACTTTAGATAGTTCTGCAGCTCAACTTGGCGATGATTTTATAGCTATAAATGCCGATGTAACCAACCTCTCTGACCTGGAAAGAGTCTTTAAAGAAACAGCTGAGAAATTTGGTAAAATAGATGTGGTTGTTGCCAATGCAGGTGGTGGTACTATAGGAACTGTGGCAACTATTAGCGAAGCTGACTATGACAAGACCATGGATCTAAACCTGAAAAGTGTATACTTCACAGTTCAAAAAGCGCTGCCCTATATGAATGATGGTGGTTCTATTATTTTGATTGGGTCAAATGCAGCACATCGGGCATACCCTTCGTTTGGGCTCTATGGTGCTGCAAAAGCGGCTGTGATCTTTTTTGCAAAAGCCTTTTCAAACGACCTTTTAGATAGAAAGATTAGAACAAACGTAATAACACCAGGTACAACAGATACGCCAGCATTTGACAAGTTTGTTCCCGCAGAACAAATTGAAGGTCTAAAAACACACTTCGCAAGTGTAATGCCGACAGGCAGAATTGGGCAACCATCTGACATTGGTAAAACAGCGGTTTTCCTGGCTTCTGATGACTCATCTTTTATGCTGGGTGCGGAACTCCTCGTTGACGGTGGTATGACCTATTTGGCTAAGTAATAGACCCCAAGGCGGCGAAAGTTTCTCTGCCTTTGTTGGTGTTCTTCACCAGCAAATTTTTCATCTTCTACGCACTAAAATAAATCAGCAATAACCCCTACTGATTACTAAAAAGCCACCGATACACAAGTTATCCGTGGCTTTTACTTTTCTGCCTTGATTCGTGTTTTCAAAAATCAGCTTTATGGCAAGGGCAAGCTTATACTCATTGTTAATGTGAATCAACTGTTCCAATTTGCAGAGAACCAAATCGGGGCCGGAGGAGTCTAAAAAGCAGACTACCGTTTTTCTTCTCTTCATTCAATGACCACAAAGTGCTGCTTTCTACTTACTGTCAGTCCATATCTTGTGGCATCATCAATCCACCCGGTATGTCTACCCTAGTGAAACCATCCCCTTTTCTTTTTTTGTTCGGCGGACTAATTGCTGCTTTGGCCTGGTTTGCCCTGATTCTTCAGTATGCAATACATACCGGTTCAGCAACTAATTTCTTCAGCTATTTTACAGTTTTGTGCAACCTGTTGATCGCAGTAGGGCTTACCGGGGCTATACTGTCACCAGCTTACAGCAAAGCAAGGCGTATTTTTACCAGTGCATCGGTGCAAACGGCAACCGCCTTATACATCTTCATTGTAGGGTTGGTGTATAACCTAGTGCTACGGGGCATCTGGACACCTACTGGCTGGCAGTTAGTGGCTGATAACCTGCTGCATGTAGTGGTCCCCCTTTTATATGTGCTGTACTGGTATTTTAATGTACCTAAAGGGGCCTTGCGGTGGAAGGATGGTCTATACTGGATAGGCTTTCCGCTGGCCTACCTGATTTATTCGCTTGTAAGAGGGCCAAAAGTGGGTTGGTACCCTTATCCTTTTTTAAATATTGGCGCACTAGGCTATAGCAAGGTATTACTTAACGCCGGTGCTGTACTGCTGGCTTTTCTGGTTACCGGGTTGTTGCTTATTACCATCAAGCGTTCATCAAAGAAAGATTAATTCATATGCTTTGTAATAGGTTGAAGCAATGCCGAATATAAACGATACTACAGGAAATCGTTACTGGTTGAAGAAGCACCCGGAAACAAAAGAGGAATTAGGAAACTAAAATGTACATCTACAAGCAATGCGACTAAAAACTGCTATCCAATATGGTAATCGATGTTTCCACTGCTTCATCTACAAAAGAAATTACGGTACTGGTAATATCTTCCAATATCATATCCCGGTTATTTACCCGGGCAAAACTATACCACTTACCTTGATTGCCCCTGTAATAGGCAAGGTCTGCATATGTATGCAATCCATGATCAGTACGTGTATGGATGGTTACCAAATACTTTCCACTGTTTGAGGGTTGGTGTGTTTTCATTTTCCGCCAGTTCAAAACGCTCATAGTGGCCCTTAGAACTAATAATGTGCCTTAGGATTAAAAGCGGATGTAAAAAGAAATCATAAAGCTTACCAGGGCAGGTAAGAAGCTTTACAGGAGGTTAGCTTCGCTGCTCAACCACCCAATACCAGTCTTAAACCGTTAGCCATTATCCTAATTGACAATCCTAATTAATCCAGGCTGAGATAGCCCTATAGCCCATTGACGCAAACAGCTTCTTTTTTGACGTTTTTATACCTTATTTATTTTGTAACTAAACGGTAGGTTTGTACACGAACAAATCAGCCATTTTCGGCTCACATTGCAATATAAAAACCACTAAAAATTATACATTATGGCACTTATTAATCCGCACATTAACTTCAATGGAAATGCCGAAGAAGCATTCAATTTTTACAAATCAGTATTTGGCGGGGCGTTCGCAAATGTTATACGTTTAAAAGATTTAGCAAGCGCTGAATTCCCGGTTGCGGAAAATGATGCAAATAAGATAATGCACATTGCTTTGCCTATTGGTAATAACATTTTAATGGGCAATGACGTTCCGGAAAGTATGGGCCCGGTAAATGAAAATGAAAACAGATCTAAGATATCTATTAATGCAGAAAGCCGTGAAGAAGCCGACAAGTTGTTTAGCGGCCTTTCAGCAGGTGGAAATGTTGAAATGCCTATTGGCGATAGCCCCTGGGGTTCCTATTTTGGAATGTTTAGAGATAAATATGGCATTGAATGGATGGTAGATTACAATCCGGCATACAACGGAAAAGCATAAGCAGAAATGACGACCGCCTAATACTGGTTTTACATCATGTGGGCCCCTGTACCCGGTAAGTACCCCGCTTACCGGGTACAGGGGCCCATTACCTACATGAGCAACGAGCCTATATGCTTATAAACACCTGGAAACACTAATAGAAATGTTTTGACAGATGGCATCATTCAAACTTAGAAATATAATCTTTTTTTTACTGTTAGTATGCCTGTTTTTTGCCTCCTGCAACGGACAGACCAAACAGACAAATGAAAATACTGCCGGGCAACTGTCATTTACAAGTAGAAAAACAAAACTAACTAAAACACAAGGCGCAAACGAACATCAAAACGTTCATTGTAGTCTGCAAGCCAAAGATGGCAACCTGTGGTTTGGTACAACTGGCGAAGGCGTTTTTCGATATGACGGAACAGCATTCACCCAATTTACAGAGAAGGACGGGTTAAGCAACAATTCTATATGGTCAATCTTAGAAGATAAGCTGGGAAATATCTGGTTTGGAACAGATGATGGCATTAGCCGGTTTGATGGAAGAACTATTTCCAGAGTGTCATTTTCTGTAACTAGTTCAAACAGCTTTTTAACGATGCCTCAAATGGGTAAAAGTGCTGTGTGGAGTATACTGCAGGACAAAAGTGGAATGATTTGGTTTGGCACTTCGCAGGATTTGTATTGCTATGACGGAAAATCTTTCAGCCGCTTTTTGGACAGAAGCAATATTTTGAACAATCAAAAGCTTCAACTCAAATGGATTCAATGCTTTTTAGAAGATAGTAGCGGCACCATTTGGATGGGGTCCGGCCCCAACGCTATGGAAGGTGTTGTACAGTTCGATGGAAAGTCTGTAACGAGTGCCAAACCCAATGGCGACGGATGGATTAGATATATGGTAAAGGATAAAAACGAGAACATTTGGTTTGGTGGAAGAAGTCGTGGCAATTTTATTTACAATGGAAAGACCTTTGTAAATTTTACCGGAAAGGCGGAAATTGGTAATCCTGTTTTAATAGACAGATCAGGCAATGTGTGGTTCAATGGCGTAGAAAAACAGTCAACTGTAGAAAGTGTTGGCGGTATTTGGTGCTACGATGGGAAAACATTTAAAAACTATACTACGGCTGATGGTATAGGTAAATATTTTGCTTTTAGTATGCTGGAGGATAGGAATAAAAATATCTGGATTGGAACACGAAGCTGCGAACTATATCGCTACGATGGAAAAAACTTTGCCCCTTTTTCAGAATAAAATATTTAGAGAATACCAAAGTGAATTCAAATAAGATAGCAGCTAACTAAGGTTTTACGTCAGGCACATCGTCTGTTTCCCTTTCTACAGTAATGGTGCAATCGCCTATTAAAGCAGCCAATGCGCCTACCGCTGCCAACACCGGTGCCAGCAAAGCACCCACTACCCCAAAAGCCAGGGGAAAACTCATGATTTCTTTACCGGATTTATCGTGAATGCTAATCTTGCGAATATTGCCTTCTTAAATTAGTTCCTTTACTTTTTTCAGCAGGTTTTCACCATGCAGTTCGAAGCTTTCTTTAAAAGTCATACAAAGTAATTTTAATAGTGATGAGTTGGTCTTACAAAAACGCTCAACACAGATATTGCTATAGTGTGAGGAGTTATAAAACAGTGTAAAGGTTGTATTTTTCTTCTCAGGAAAATTCCTAATCTTTTAACCAATACTTACTCTTTTTCCTTACAAGGCGGTAAGCGTATTCATTACCAATGAGTATGATGAGAATGTAGCCGGAATAAAAAAATAAATGGGTATTTTTCACCAACCATGAAAAGCAGAACCCGTTTTACTTCCACCTGGTACAGCATTCTAATCTTGTTCCTTTTTTTTCAGCCATTTGCCTGCCACCAGGCTACCGGTTCGCTGTTGGCTCAGTACCGGCAACAGGCCGCAAGGGTCACCATCATACGGGATAGCTGGGGTGTGCCGCATGTGTATGGCAAAACCGATGCGGATGCTGTGTTTGGCGTAATGTATGCCCAATGCGAAGACGGCTTCGAACGGGTAGAAAGGGCCTATATTGAACGCCTGGGCCGCCTGGCAGAAATAGACGGCGAAGCACAGTTATCCAACGATCTGCAAACCAGGCTTATTCATGATTCTAGCGCTGCCATAGCCGATTATCAAAAAAGCCCGGCCTGGCTGCAAAAACTGTTACAGGCATTTGCCGACGGCGTAAACTATTACATAGCCCAACATCCCGAAAAGCCGGTGCTGCTTTCCCATTTTGAACCCTGGTTTCCACTCCTGTTTACCGATGGTGGCTACACCGCTACGCAAATGGGCGGCATACAACTCGAAGACGTAGAGCGGCTGTATCCGCTGACTGAAAATTCCAATTCCTTTATTCCTAAAAACGCCTTGCCAGTACCACCAACGGGATCGAATGGGTTTGCTATTGCGCCAGCAAAAAGTGTTTCTAAAAATGCCTTGCTATACATCAATCCGCATGTATCGTTTTACTTCCGTACCGAAATGCAGATGGTAAGTGAAGAAGGGCTAAATGCTTATGGGGCCGTTACCTGGGGGCAGTTTTTTGTTTTCCAGGGGTTTAATGAAAAATGCGGCTGGATGCATACTTCATCGCAGGCAGATGCTGCTGATGTGTACGAGGAAAAAGTGAGTCAGCAAGGAGATGAAATGGTGTACGAATACAACGGAAACAAGAAGAAACTAACCACCCGGCAACGGGTTTTGAATTATTTGAGAGACGGCAGTATTCATCCGGTAAAGATGACAACTTATGCCACACACCATGGGCCGGTAATGGGCAAGCGGGGAAATAAATGGCTAAGCCTGAAAGAGCAAAACCGTTCGATGAATGGGCTGATACAAAGCTGGCAGCGTACGAAGGCTACAAATTTTGAAGCGTTTAAAGAAACGTTACAGTTTCGGGCAAATAACTCTACCAACACGCTATATGCCGACAGGCAAGGCACCATTGCTTACTGGCATGGTAACTTTATACCGGTGAGAGATACCGGCTATGATTGGTTGCTACCGGTAGATGGCAGCACACCGGCTACCGAATGGAAAGGCATTCATGCGCTGGATGACATTATACACATAGTTAACCCGCCACAAGGCTTTTTGCAGAACTGTAATTCAACGCCATTTAGCGCTGCCGGGTTTCATACGCTTGATTTAAAATCTTACCCCGCTTACATGGCTCCCGATGGCGAAAATTTCAGATCGCTACTGGCTATAAAAGAACTAGAAAAGGAAAATGGATTTACGATAGATAAACTCACCGCACTTGGATACAGCACTTACCTGTCCGCTTTTGATACACTGCTGCCACCCCTGTTTAAAGCATATGATGCGTTGCCCGAAACAGATGCTGCAAATCAATTGTTGAAAGAGCCGATTGCTGTGCTGAAATCATGGGATAAAAGATCATCTGTTTCCTCTATTGCCACTACGCTTGCGGTGGAATGGGGCCTTACCTTTTTGCAATACCATTACCAAAACCTTAGCGGAGAATCGGAAGCCAACCAGGCAATTCTCTTTGCCAGCTTTGCCAAAAAAACTTCGGCTGAGCAACTAATAACCATGCTGAGCAACGTGGTGCAGGAACTAAGTAAATACTATGGCAATTGGAAAATACCCTGGGGAGAAATAACCCGTTACCAGCGCTTTACGGATGACATCAACCAGCCTTTTGATGATGGTAAAGAAAGTTTTCCGGTAGGGTTAGGTTCTTCCATTTTTGGCTCATTGCCTTCCTTTGAAACCACCTGGCGTGGCACTAAAAAAGGCTATGGCACAGCGGGTAATAGTTTTGTTGCTGTGGTGGAATTTGGTCCTAAAATTATCGCTAAATCTATCGTCACCGGTGGTCAATCCTGCCAGCCCGGTTCCACCCATTTTGCCGATCAGATACAAGGCTATATCAACGGACAATTCAAAGAAGTTTTCTTTTACAAAAACGATGTATTGCATCATGCAGAACGCAGCTACCATCCCGGCGAATAAGTTCTATTTTATTAAATAGATGGCTCTCAAAACAGCATTATAATTTCATAGGTTGTAACCGCCAGTAGGTAAGTGAACGCCATAGCCATTCAAAAGGACCAAAGCGGAAGAAACGCAACCAGATGGCCGAGAAAATGATTTGAAAAATCCATACGGCACCAACTACATAATACAACTGATAATAGCGCAGATTGTTGTAATGATTAAAGCCGTATCCATGAAAATAAAGGGTGCAAATGATACTCTGCATCAGGTAATTGGTAAAAGCCATCTGCCCCACATTCGATAAAGCTTTCATCAGCCACGGTACCAGTTTAGAACGGTAAATCAGGAGCAGCAAACTGGCATGACCCAGGCTCAGCAATACCCTTTTTGCATCGTATAGCATATCGAATGTCCACCGGTAGTGATCGAGGTAAGCGGTATAATCTATCGTTTGATCTATCCAGCCTTTTCTAAACATAATAAAGCTGATGGGTATGCCCAGCCCATACCCTAATAACAGCGTCATGGTGTAGGTAGAAGTAGAAAGCCGGTTGGTAAAAAAGCCCCAGAGAAATAGCGCCATCCCGATAAACATCATCGTAAGCATGTCCCACAGGCCATGATACATAAACCAGGTTTCAAAGTTGCCATTCCGGCCCAAAAATTCGGTAAAGATGGTGCCGTAATCTGAGTGCATGGTTCTTACCTGAGTTCCAATCATGGCGGTGTCTCTATTTTTTATTTCCTCTTCTGTCTTTAGCCATTCTTCTTTTGCTTCTTTCTGTTTATCGGTTAATTTCTGATGTTCTTTTTCCGCCTTTATCGCTTCCAGGTAAGCTATTCTTGGTTCCCTTTCTTCCTGGAAGTTTAACCCTGCTTTTAATGCCCCAACGCTTATAGAAACCAGGCCAAGCACCAACAGCCATTTAGGCGCCAGTTTGCGAAAAGGAAACAGGATCATGCCACACAAACCATAGAAAAAAAGAATATCACCCCACCAGAGCAGCACAAATGCATTAAACACGCCAAAGAGCACTAGCCAAAGCAAACGGCGATAGTAATATTCAGCAACGGTAACGCCACCGGGTGCTTCTTTTTTATTGAGTGTAAACAAAATCATCCCCGCACCAAATAGCATAGAGAACAAGCCCCGCATGGTGCCGCTAAAAAATGTTTCTATTACTTCAAGCGTTATAAAATCAGGGTTGCGATGAGACCCTTTTAAAATGGCATCATCTCCACTCCAGTGGAAGCCAAAGCCCGGAATATTCATCATCAGTATTCCCAGCAAAGCCACGCCCCGTATCATGTCAATGGTTTGCAGCCGGTCGGCCGTATCAACCGGTTTAGTTGTTATGATATTGACAGGTGTATCGATTGGGTTTACCAGATTAGTAGTTACAGGAATATCCATAAAAATAAGATGGGTAAAAGTTGAAGGGAATTAATCAAGGCGGTAGCCAAGTTAAAAAAGGGAGAAGTAAAAAATTAAAAAGAAACCAGCCCACAGTTAATTTGAAACGGCTATTAAATGGCTATAACAGGTTCGGCAGTAGCGGTTATTTTTCGGTTGGGAAGCCAGCTTTTAGATACCAGGCAACGCAGCAGCCACTCGGCAGGCCCATGGTAGAAGTAGCGCAACCAAAACACACTGAATACAATATTTACCAGCACTACTTCTGCGGCAAATAAATAAAGCTGCCACTGCTGCAACCGGGCAAAATAACCCATACCAAAACCGTCGAAAAAAAGAACGCATACAAGACTTTGCAACAGGTAATTGCTCAGTGCCATTTGCCCGACTTTTGACAGTGCCCGCCCTATCGGTTGCAAAAAAGAAGCCCTTAGCAGCAGTAAAAACAAGCTGGTATAACCCAATGCGGTACAGGCAATTTCAATGGGATAAAAAAAGTTGTACGGCAGCGAATGATGTGAAATGTATTGTTCATAATCCTGCGACGTAAGCTGCTGATGATGCAGCCGTAGCCAGCCTAAAAAGAACCCTATGGCTAACCCGCCCAAGGCAGGCAGCACATACTTTTTGGAAGAAAATCCGGTATCAAAAAAGCCAAATTTGAATAAAGCCATGCCCAGGAAAATCATGCTCCCCAGTTCCCAAATACCAAATCTATATGTCCATTGTGCCTCCCTCGGCTGGGTGTCGTTCAGTTGTGCTTTCCATATTTTACCATAGTCATTTTCCTGCATGGTTTTGATGGTCTCACTATCTTTCTTCGGATCAAATTTCATCCGTTTTACCAATCCTTCCCAGGCTATCTTTTCACCCATTTGTTTTTTGGTAAGGGTATCCTTCGTTTGTTTAGAAGCGGTGCTGTCTTTAGTTGCTGGCTTGCCCGCTACTACTGTTTTTGCTGCGGCTGTAGTATCTTTTTTTATCTTTTTTTCCAATGCCGCTACCACCAGGTATTTAGTGTACACCTTTCGGTCATCTGTATAGTTCCAGTAGTATTTACCACAAAAAATAAGGGCAGTAAACAATGCCGCAATAACTAATGACCGGGGCGATAAACGGCTAAAAGAGAAAAGTAATACACCCATAATACCGAGATGAAAAAGTGCATCGCCCGACCATAAAAAAACAAACGCATTTACCAGACCAAAAGCAATAAGCCACAATTGCCGACGCATAAAGGAATCGGCATTGCGGAGTTGCGTAGTTTGCTTGTCTTTAAATAAATACAACAACATACTGGCACCAAATACAATAGCAATCAATGCCATCATCTTGCCTTCCAGTAAAATGTTTACTACTCTAAAAAGCTGGTAATTGCCGCCATGCGGGCTGGTTAGCAGCCCTCTTTGCCGGTTGGTACTAAACCCTCCAAAAAGCAGGATGCTGGTAAACAGGCCACCCAATATGCCAATACCCCGCAGCACATCTAACGATTGTATACGCTGGGAAAAAGGTAATGGTGGGTTGATTGTTCCGCCCGATACAGAATGCTGACGCTCTTCAGGCAACGCAGAAGTGGAGAAGGACATAGCAGATGTTTTAAGATTGTAGGCTAACCGGCATTAAAATACACAAATAGATGAGTAATAAGAATTTCTTTAAAAAAACTAAATATTTCCCTTTAGGGATGAGTAAGGCTTTTAATTATTCGGCTTACTGCTTAGCGATGGAAACAGTTATTAATTTTTTTATGCTGTGGCTTTGCCAGATCAATTTCTTTTTCCGGCTGCAAACAAAAAACCCTGCAGTTATTTCCGCAGGGTTGGTAAATCGAAATTTCATACGCTTTATTCTAATACAGTAGCTTCTCTACAATTCTATTCCATTTATCACCTGCCAGTTTTTGTACTTCAGCCGTGCAGTCTTTGCAATTGTATTTATTGTTCGCAGTTAGCAGCAGTGGGTAGCTTTCTTCCCATTCATACGGCTTTATTTGCTGCCCGGTCCACTCCTTTTCATTGCTAATGTATGGCTTTTGAAAATTGAATCCTTTCTGTAGGGATTTGCTGGAAGGTGTGGTTTGTTGCCACACATTTAGCCCTACTTGCTCCGCCATTGTAGCCACATAGAAAAAGGCTTGCAGTGCAAACACAGAATAGTGTAAGGCAATGGTACGCTCCATTTCATGTGGCAGGCTGCCGCTTGCGTCCATTTGCTTATCCAGCCGGTCCATGGCATTGGCCACAATCTTTTTGGCCAGCGCCGTACTATCTACAAATAGCGCAAACGACATACGCTGAGCATCGTACCAAATACCGTGGTTGTTGGGTGCATCTAGTTCGTCTTTTCCATTAGCACTTGTCTGCATCCAATTCAGGAATTGTGTAAACCATTTCTTCATACCACTTTGGTCAGTAGCCGTCCAGTTTTTAGAGCTACGCAACATACCAATAGCATCTACCACTTTTATAAAATGCCGGGTGTCAATCAGCCCGGTACCACGACCGGTATTGACGCCTTTAATTGCTTGCCCGTATTCCAAGTTAGGGTTCATACGAGTGGCTGTATCCAGAAACCAAACCTGCAATAATCTAGTGGCATAAGCTGCATATTTTTCATCGCCGGAAAAGTAATACGCCAATGCCAGCGTGTATGCATTTTCACACAGCTTCGGCATGTATTCTTTATCCATATAATCATGCACTTCAGGGTTAGTCTGCCCATCTTTTCGCAGGTAAGGCAATCCATTGGGTTTGCTTGGGTCGGGCCAGAAGTATGGTGCCAGACTCATGTAATCATGCCTGTCGCCGCTAGGTGGATCATTCTTTTTCTCCATTACACTATGCGGCCCCCATTCCAGCGATTTATCAGCGTCTTTCAACAACTGTTTATAGGCAGGTAAAATATCAGCGTCTTTGCTATCTACCCGCTTCTTATTGGCCTGTAGTGTAGCAGGGTTGGTGGAGTAGACAGCAGGCTTTTGTGCTACAGCAATATTGCCTATTAGCCATGCAGTTATTGAAAATATTATAACCCGTTTCATATAGTATCGTTGTTTGTTATTTCTCTCTTTAAATCCGTGCAATCAATTCATCTGTCAATCTGCTATCCTACATTACGAGTAATACGTGCCGCCATTTATATCCACATTTGTTCCTGTAATAAACGATGCTTCGTCACTGGCTAAGTAGGCTACCAGGTCTGCTACTTCAGCGGCATCTCCCTGTCGGCGTAGTGGCGTACTACCGGCTACATTGGTGCGTATTTCCGGCTTAGTGAATTTGTCATGAAATGAAGTAGCAATCATACCTGGCGCTACTGCATTTACCCGAATCCCTTTGGGTCCTAACTCTTTCGCCATAGCCCTTGTATAGGTCATTACAGCGCCTTTGGCAGTTGCGTACAAACTAGCGCCGCCACCGCCGCCATCACGCCCTGCCTGCGAACTGAAATTGATAATAGCAGCACCTTCATTCATGTAGCTAACTGCGGCTTTGGTAGTAAGGAAAACGCTTTTCATATTAATGTTCATTACCAAATCGTACCAGGCTTCGTCCTGGTCTTCAATTGGTTTGCGGGCCAGCAACCCACCAACCACGTTAGCCAGAATATGTACTGCATTTCCATATGCTTTGCCCGTTTCAGCAAACAGGTTTTGCACGTCATCCCATTTGGTCATATCGCCTTTTACGAGGATGCATTCACCCCCTGCTTCATCAATCAATCTTTTTGTTTCCTGTGCGTCCTGTTCGCTGTT
This sequence comes from uncultured Chitinophagaceae bacterium, assembly GCA_964242675.1. Taxonomy (GTDB): domain Bacteria; phylum Bacteroidota; class Bacteroidia; order Chitinophagales; family Chitinophagaceae; genus JAZKFT01. Next base: position 5,604 of record CAXTDG010000016.1, on the reverse strand, counting down.
CAAATAATTGACTACCACTTTTGCACCTTCCTTTGCTAGCTTCAGCGATACAGCCCGACCAATATCCCGACTGCCGCCGGTAACAACGGCTACTTTTCCTTGTAGTTTCATTTTGTATGTATATCAGGGTTTACTTTTTACTGAGAAGAAGATATTAGACCAATGGTTCTTTTATCCGTAGCTTTTTCTTCCAGTGCAGAAGGCATTTTCACTCCAAAATTGTAGGAGGGCATTGATTTATAAACGGGCTTGATACTATATATCGGCCCGGTAACTACCTTGCCCCAGAAGGAAGAAATCTTACCGGAGTTATACACGTTGCAATTGGTTACAACAATTTTATCCCAATGCGTTTCGTCGAAGCGGATAGCTGCACCACCCCGACCGGTATTGGAAAAAAGCGTATTGGTAACATTCACATTTTGCACACCAAATAGCCGCATACCTGCACCACGTTCTTTGTTATTTACATCTTCCAATACGCAATGGTCTACCACAATTTTTGGCCCGGTGGTGCTTTCGTCGCTGCCACCACGATAAAGGTCTACCGCATAGCCCAACACTTTGTAAAATGCACAATTTTTTACGGCTACATATTCGGCGCTGTATTTACCTGCATCATCTTTTTCGGCTGATAAATAAATGGCATCGCCGCTCATATCCCGAAACAGGCAATTGGTAAATTCCAGCGTGTCGGCGTACGTCGTTTTCTGTGCCCTGAATGGGCTATAGCCAGATTCCGTAAAATTATAAAACTGGCAATCATTAATGAATGCACTGTAGTGTCCTTTCATTACCGAAGCAGGCGCAATAGCTGCGTTGGCAGAGGCTTTCCCATCAAATGCATCCGCATCGAATACAATAGAATTCAGTTCTAAAATGCCGTCATCCATGATGGTTATCATAGCTGTTCTGCCCTTCGTTCCGTTGTAGCGAACAACTGGTTTTGGAGATGCATTTTTAGCTCCTTTTATACTGACATATTTGTTTACAGACACTGTTTTATCCAATAGGTATTCACCACTTTCAGTTAGTTCAACTACATCTCCGTCACTGGCTTTTTCTACTGCATCTGCCAGCGTATTCTGTCCTTTCTTTACTGCAATCGTTTTGCCCGATAAAACTTTGTACCGCTTTGTTTGCAACGTATACCAGACAGCACCAGTTGCTTCTTTCTTAGGTAAATCAGTTAACATTAATTGAGGCTCATCAATACTCTTTTCTGCAAAGCCTGCATGTTTGAAACGACCCAACTTTGTAGTTACTGCATTCCCCGAAAAATGAAAGCCGCTGATATTATCATACACCGCAAAAACGCTATCCTGCTGCTTATTGTAAAAGGTATTATTGGTTAGAATTACATTATCTGGCGGCAGCGTACGTTCGTTATCTTTCCCTACACAAAACTGTATGTTGGCGCAATCAACCCAAGTGTTGTTGGTAATACTTACATTCTTTACCTGCATATAGCGATTGGGCAAAGAATTAGGTACCCCATTCATAATAGCCAGCGCTGCAAAAAAACGGTCGCCAGCCAGGCCGTAGAAGTAGTTGTTGCGAATAGTATGGCCTTCATTTATCACTCTTACGCCACCTGTATTCGGTTTAAAATTTCCAAGAAATGCATTGCCCTCCACCAGGTTGCGGTTACCATGTCGCAGTGCTAATACACCCATAGATTCATAGAAAACATTATTGCGAATAATGTTATCGCAACTCTTGATAGAAACAATTTCTACCTCGCCACCAGCATGGTCGAAATAATTATTTTGAATGATGGTATTAGAAGAACTAAACGATGATTGTGAAGTACCAACCCGAATGGTTTCGCCACCATTAGAGCCCAGGTTGGGCCGCCAGCCAAAGTAGTTGAACTCAATGCGGTGAAAGTTTTGCTGGTTGCGAACCTCATCTAAAATCACTGCCAGCGTAACGCCATTATTGAGTTTGCCAATAATCGAATTATGATCGAAGCGATTATGCCTGCCATACAGCAAAATCCAGGAGTACTCAGTTTCCCGGCTCGGTGGATCGTAGGTATCAATAGCACAATTTGTAATGCGGCACCAGTTGGCCACTTCATCACCGGAGCGGTACTCAATGGGTGCGCCTTTTAGTGCATAGCCATTGGTAAAATGAAACCCATTCACCTCAATGCCTATACCCGCTAGTCGCAGTACCGACGTTCCTGAAATCTTTACACCCCCAGGTGTTTCAGCTTTAATAACAATCGGCTTAGCAGAATCGCCTTTTGCCACTAAGTTTATCTCTATATCCTTGTAGGTACCATTCTGCACAACAATAGTATCACCAGGCTTCGCATTTTTTAGCGATTGAATAGCATCAGATAATGGCAGGTGGGCAAATGCTGGTATAGCAATGCACCATGCAATAAGCCAGCTTAATAATAGCTTCGTTTTCATATGGCAAGGCCCCCACCCAACCTCCCCCAACGGGGAGGAGCAAAACCGTGGCTGTTTAGAGGGCTAATTTTTTATTCAAGCTTGTAGAAAACCTATTTAGTATTTTCTCTGGTTATACTCACTTTTATCTTCTCCATTTTTCTCCCCCGTTGGGGGCAACTGTGAAGTTGGGAACGTAGTTCGAGGTGGGGGCTTGTATCTTACGGATTGAGCGATTTGGCAAAGTTCATTACGCCTACCAGGTGTTCTTTCATAATAGCGGCGGCCGCTTCACTGTTTTGTTCTTTAATGAAATCAAACATCAGTTTATGCTCCTGCGTCACTTTTTTAGCGGTAGCATCGCATACCTTAAAAATGGAATAGTTAGAAAGAATATCTGGTGTGATGATGAGTAGTAAAGACTTCAAAACTTTGTTCTTTCCAGCTTCTGCAATGGCCAGGTGATACAGCAAATCTTCTTCTACCGCATTAATATTCCTGCCCACTTTTTCCAGGTAATCATTCAATGAATTTTCCAGTATTATCAAATCATCTAGAGTTCTTCTTTCACAAGCCAGGGTAATGGCATTTACCTCTAAAATTTCCCTTGTTTCTACCAGTGAAAGGAAAGAATTAGAATCAATTTTCAACACGTCGGAAATCAGGTTTTCCAAAGCAGAAATACTAATACTGGCAACATAAGTTCCGCTTTGTGGGCGGGTTTTCAGGATGCCGTAGAACTCCAGTTTGCGGATAGCTTCCCGTACATGCGTACGCCCAACACCCAACTTTTCCGACAGTTTTCTTTCAGGCGGCAACCGGTCGCCGGGCTGCAACTGGCCAGATGATAACAGGTCTTTAATCTGGCGAATAATTACATCTACCGGCTTGTCTATAGCCACTTCTTTCAACTGGGTCAATAGCTCTTGCATGCCTGTTTAGAAAATGATTTTTTGAAGGCACAATGTTAGGAAATAAGGAATTGGTTGACCAATTATTTTTTTCAAAATAATTTTTACTCCTTTAAAAATTCCTGTAAATCAACTACTTAAATGTTTAATAAATATTTTTTTAAGCTTCTGGTAAAAATATTTGAATTGGTCAACCAATTTTCACCTATAAATTTACCACTGCAAAACGATTGTCTAAAACCGGATTCCCTGTCCGAAAACTGCCCTTATGAAAATGACGAGATCCTTGTTATGCGTCCTGCTATTTTCTTTACTTAGCAGCGCATTACTAGCCCAGAAAAAAACCATTACCGGCCGGGTAACAGATGCCAGTAATAATGAGCCACTTGCTGGCGTAAGCATCATTGCTGGTAAAAAAAGTGCTGCTATTACTAAAGCAGACGGTACTTACTCCGTAACGGTAGATGGTACCATTACTACACTTTCCTTTTCTTATGTAGGTTTTACTGCACAAAACATTAGTGTAAGTGATAAAACCACAGCCAACGTGTCGCTGCAACCCTCGGCCGCTGCGGCTACCGATGAAGTAGTGGTAATTGGCTATGGTACGCAGCGCAAATCGAGCCTTACCGGTGCAGTAACCAAGTTCAAAAATGAAAAGCTGGATGAAGCACCCGTAGCCCGATTGGACCAGGCGCTACAAGGCAAAATAGCTGGTGTGCAAATTCAAAATACCAGTACCGATGCCGGTGCAGATCCTCGCATTCGAGTTCGTGGCCTTGGTTCTATTTATGCCGGAGCCAGCCCATTGGTAGTGGTAGATGGCCAGCCCATTCCGGACGGTTTATCTTTTGTGAATCCGGCTGATGTTGAATCTATTGAAGTACTGAAAGATGCAGCTTCAGCAGCCATTTACGGTTCTCGTGGGGCCAGCGGCGTTATCCTCATTACCACCAAAAGTGGTAAGGCCGATCGCACTCGTTACAATGTAAAATTATCATCTGGTTTTCGGGAAGCACTAAAAACTTACCCAATGATGACGATAACAGAGTATGGGCAACGTCTATTTGATGAAGCTGCTTTGCGGGCAAAAGATACCAGTGTAGCACCATTTACTACTACCCAAATTATGAGCGCTGCTGAACGAGCTGCTTACATTATTGAAAATACGATTGCGGGTGGCCCTACCGACTGGCAACAGGAAGCTTTGCGAAAGGCTAATGTGAGCAATGTGCAACTGAACGTATCGGGTGGTAGCCGCCAGGTAAAATACTTTATGAGCGGTGGCTATCAAAAAGACCAGGGCCTGATGTACCATAGCGAATTTGAACGTTATAGCCTGCGGAGCAAGGTAGATATGCAACTGAGTAAACGGGTGAAACTGACTTTTAATATCAACCCGTCTTATACCAAAAGAGAGCGCCCTTCTACCAACTTTATTGACTTTGTACGTTTCTACTCCTTTTTACCAGTTAGATATACCGCTACTACTGCCGCTTTTGTTAATCAGCCTAATGCTTCCGGTGTCATCGTTGCCAATGTGCGTCCCGGCGATTTTGTGCAGGCTCGTCACTTCAATGGCCGTATATACAGTGGCCTGATGCCTGATGGCAGCACTTATAGTACCGTAGTAGCAACTGACCCCTTTGCTACGGCTAATAACACACCCAAATCTATTATGGAAAACCAGACCATTACTTCCAACGAATACCGGGTACAAAGCTCGGCCGACCTAACAGTGAACCTGGTAAAAGGGTTAGATTTTAAAACGCAGGCCAGCAATTATATTTCGTATACCAACAGCCTGAATTTTGCAAAACGCAATGCTACCAGTGATGGATCTATTAATCAGGGCACCTATCAAAAACGGCTGGTAATTGATCTACTTTCCGAAAACACATTGAACTACAATAAATCTTTTAAAGACCATAACTTCTCGGCACTAGCTGGCTTTACCGTGCAAAAAACGAGAACTAACCTGGATCAGGCTGTAGGCAGGGATTACCCAAGCGACAACATAACTACGCTAAATACCGCTCTGCAAATTGTAGCCCCTTCGGTAGATGCTAATGGTGTTCCGCAGGGCACTTACAATATAAAAAACAGTATTGGACTCATATCGTACCTGGGCCGCCTTACGTATGATTACAAGGGTAAGTACCTGCTATCCGCCTCCTTTCGTACAGATGGTAGTTCGTACTTTGCACCGGGCCGCAAGTGGGGCAATTTCCCGGCAGTTTCTGCCGGCTGGTTAGTATCGAAAGAGAAATTTGCACAGAACTGGAACTGGC
>CAXTDG010000015.1:0-18325 GCA_964242675.1 uncultured Chitinophagaceae bacterium | reverse complement strand
GGCAATAGCCATCAGCGCTACGTTTACCGAGGCATTATCATCTGCACCATTATAAATGCTATCGGTGCCATAAGGCTGCCGAACGCCGTCGTGGTCGGTATGGCCGCTGTAGAGTACGTATTCATTTTTTAGTCTGGCATCGGTGCCATCAATTTTGCCAATCACATTTACCGATGGGTAATCGAATGTTTCTACACTGATGTTGGCGGTGAGTGTAGCACCATTTTGCACCTGGCGCAAAGCGCTGCTATGCAACCAGATTACCGGTGCTTTGGGTGTAACGGTTGCGTTGGGGCCGCCTTCTACATCATACAAACCACGGCTTAGAGCAGGTACTACCTGGCTCCAACTCCGCTCACCCATTTCATCGGCAATTAAAATGAGTGCCACCGCACCGCCTTTTAGAATGTCGGCATATTTACGCAGCACATAGCCGGGATAACGACGCTCTGGTAACGATACATTTAAGTTAATTCCTTCTGCGGAAACCTGCACGGCTACTGCTTTTCCTTTGATATCTAGCTTGGCTATTTCCGCAGGTGTAGCGCCTCCGGCAAAAACGATAGGAGCAGAAATGGTTGCCGGAGCGGTTTGGGCTACCAGCACATCTTTCCACAATTGCATTGGTTGATTACTAATGTTGATGCTACTGGCAGAACTGATGCGGTTCCGCTTCATGGTAAAAAACTGGAAATAAGTGCTGTCGTCTCCGGCAGGTTTCAGCCCAATTTTTCGGGCTTCTTCTGCTAGCCATACCGACGCTTTCAGTTCGTCTAGCGTACCGGCTTCCCGGCCCCGGAAATGATCTCCCGCCATGTTGTACAGGTCGGTTTTGAGGTCTTTTTCGGTAATAGCAGCCAGCGCTGGTGGCGGTAATAATTTTGTTTGAGCATGGGCTATGCCAGACACGATCAGCAATAGAAGTAACAATCTTTTCATAGTTTAAATATCTGCTTTTATGCGTTTCGTTTCTTGTAGTAAAACAAAGGATATTTACCAGCCTATTATTAAAAACATTTAGAAGCATTGATAACCGATACCGGATTGGATAACAGGCACACCGTGGTACTAAAAAATCTAACAATTACGCACCTCTCAACAGAAACTATTTTTCTGTTGAGTTATGTGCCGGAAAGTGCGACCGGCAGAAATGTAGCGGCCCGGTATTTAGCCATCAACGAGGGCCTGTTTTCGGTACAGGCTACAGCACTGCTTTTTGCAGAAGTTATGGTGAGGCAGGCTGTTAGCCAGATTACGCTTTCCTGCAATTGTGAGCAGGGCGGCACCAGGCTTTGTGAGCACCAGGCGCAGGTGCTATATGCCATTGTGCGACAGCCCGATCTGGGGTACTTTTTTAATGATAGAATGCGGCTGCAAAAACTGAAGGAAGTAGCGGCGATATATGGGCTGGAAAATGAGCCGGATATTGAATCCTTTTTTAAAACGGAGTTTACGGAAAATAAGCTGGTGATTACCCCGCTGTATCCTTCGCTGCTGCCTATTACAGCAGATAGTTTGGCTGCATTGAGCAAGTTGTTAGTTCCTAAAAAAGAAGTTGCAGTTACGGCAAAAAAGGAAACGGCAGTACAGGTAAAAAGATGTATCGTTATCCGGCAGCATAAATTTTATAAGCATCTTTTTATCGAACTATACGATGCGGCTATAAGCAAAGATGGGAAGCTGAAAAATCCATTGACGGCAGTGAATCCGCAGGAACTGGTCTGGGAAACAAATGAGGTGGCAGCCATTAAATTTTATACCGCTATCACCCGGTTTCAAAGCACTGTTACTACACCAAAATCGGCGTTAGATATCAGCAGTTTAAAAGCCATTGTTGCTAATCCTTTTCAATTAGATGTTTACCTGCATAACAATGATATTTCTGAGAAAATTACAACTGGTTCGCTGGCCCCGGTAGGGTTGCAAATGCTTGTTAATAGCATAGCCTTAACGGTTCAGAAAAAAGGAGCCTTTTACCAGTTGAGCAGTAAGCTACTAATTGATGATACCGTGTATGAAGTGAACAGTGTTGAGGTGATGTTCGGCTTTTTTATTTTTACAAACAACACGCTGTATTTAGTAAAAGATTTACAGACCATTGAACTGGTAAAATTCTTCAAAAGCAAGCCTGCACCGGTTTTGGTACATGCCGATAAATACAAGGCATTCAAAGCACAGATACTAGAAAAGCTGGAAGTAAATAATCCTATTGACTACACCTACGTAAAGCCAGCCAGCCTACAACAGTTGCAGCAAAACGGATTTAATACCGAACGGGAAAAAATCATTTACCTGTCGGATGCTGGCATTCATATATCCATTATTCCGGTGCTGAAATATGGCGAGGTGGAAATACCTGTTCGCAGTAAGCAACAAGTAATATCAACCGATGTAAGGGGCAAAGAATTTTTTGTACAAAGAGACGATAAAGCGGAGATCGCTTTCACTGCTTTCATTACACGACAGCATCCTGATTTTGCGGAGCAACTGGAAAATGATTTGCCGGAATTTTACCTGCATCGCAGTTGTTTTTTGGATGAGGAGTGGTTTCTGCCCACGTTTGAAGAATGGCAAAATCAGGGCATTAAAATATTGGGCTTCAGCGAAATAACTGACAACCGGTTGAACTTAAACAAAGCGAAAATTTCGGTACAGGTAATCAGTGGCCTCAACTGGTTCAATACAGAAGTGAATGTAAAATATGGCAAGCAAAAAGCATCGCTGAAAGTACTACATAAAGCACTAAAAGACAAGAGCAAATTTGTGCTGCTGGATGATGGAACCAAAGGCATCATCCCCGCAGAGTGGATAGAAAAACTGACTGCTTATTTTAATGCTGCCGACGTAACGGAAGCCGACCTGCTACGTATGCCTAAAACGGCTTACTCAACCGTGGAGCAACTATACGATGAAGAGATGCTGAGCGAAGAAGTAAAGGCCGAAATTAATACCTATCAGCAACGGTTTGCCAGCTTCGATACCATACAAACTATAGCTGTACCAACTGACCTGCAGGCTACGCTTCGACCTTACCAACAGCAAGGACTTAACTGGTTGAACTTTCTGGATGATATGAACTTTGGCGGCTGCCTGGCAGATGATATGGGGCTGGGGAAAACGGTACAAATCATTGCCTTCATCTTGAGCCAGCGCAGTAAAGCAAAACACAATACCAACCTGGTGGTGGTGCCAACTTCGCTGCTCTTTAACTGGCAGGCAGAAGTGCACCGTTTTGCGCCGTCCATCCGGATGCTTACCCTGCACGGTACCAGCCGAATAAAGAATGATGAAGCCTTTGCCAGCTATGAAATTATTCTTACCTCCTACGGCACTTTACTGTCCGATATCAGCTTCCTGAAAAAGTATTTTTTCAATTACATTTTCCTCGATGAATCGCAGAATATAAAGAACCCTGAATCGCAACGGTATAAGGCTGTTCGGCTGTTGCAAAGTCGCAATAAAATAGCCATTACCGGTACGCCTATCGAGAACAATACGTTTGATATTTATGGGCAGCTTTCGTTTGCCTGCCCCGGCTTGCTGGGTGGCAAAAAATACTTTCGGGATGTGTACTCTACGCCCATTGATAAATTCAAAGTATTGAGGCGCAGCAATGAATTGCAGGCTAAAATAAAGCCCTTCATTTTGCGGCGTACCAAGCAGCAGGTAGCTACCGAATTGCCCGACAAAACAGAGACCATTTTGTACTGCGAAATGGGTACGGAACAACAGAAAATTTATGATGCGTATGAGAAAGAAGTACGGGAAGCCATTTCGGCCATTACAGCCGATGAACTGCCCCGCAAAGCCATTCATGTGCTGCGGGGGCTAACCCGCCTGCGGCAAATTTGTAACTCGCCGCTGCTACTGAATGAGGAGACGATACAAGAAGCAGCTTCGGCCAAAATAGAAACACTGCTGGAGCAGATTGAAACCAAAGCACCGCAGCATAAAATGCTGGTGTTTTCGCAGTTTGTGGGGATGCTGGAACTTATAAAAAAAGAATTGGAAAAACGGAATATTTCCTACGCCTGGCTTACCGGAAAAACGAAAGATAGAGATGCAGCCGTAACCCGTTTTCAGAACAGGCCGGAGGTACGGGTATTTCTCATAAGCCTGAAGGCTGGTGGAACGGGCCTCAACCTTACCGCTGCCGACTATGTATACATCGTAGACCCCTGGTGGAACCCCGCCGTAGAAGCACAGGCCATTGACCGCAGCTACCGCATTGGCCAGCATAAAAACGTAATAGCAGCCCGCCTGATTTGTAAAGACACCGTGGAGGAGAAAATGCTGACCCTACAGGAAGCCAAACTGAACGTAGCCGACAGGCTGATAAAAGCGGATGCTTCGTTTGTGCAGTCGCTTTCGAAGGACGATTTGTTGGGGCTGGTGAGTTAGATACTGTTGTAATTATGTGGCTTGTAATTATCTGGATAATTACAAGTGTGATAATTACAAGTGGGTTGTAATTATGGAGGTTGCAATTATCCAGATAATTACAAAGTGGATAATTACAAGTTGGTTTTGAAATGGGATATTGTGCAGTGAAGTTTTGGGAATTGTTGTTTTTGTAAAATAGAATCAGGAGAAACTATTGAAACTGTGTTGACGCAACATAAATGTGTTGACAATTAATATTTTTATGCACCAGCACTTGCGCCAATTGGCGAGTTGGCAGTCATTTTATGAGGACACTTCTTACCATACCTGTTGCACTCCTTATTACACTTGTTTCTTGTGACAGTCAACAAGCGACAGATAAAAGAATAGAGTCGAAAGTTTTTGCCAGAGAACCAAACGACAGTGCAGATTACAGGCACCTCAAATACGATTTTTACCTTAGCAAGACTGGACAACTTTGTGAAAGAAAACTTGCAATGGCAAGAGACACCCTATGTAACTGTCAGTTTGAAGTCTACTACGATAGTAATTTCTCTATTTTCACAGGCGACACGACCATTCGTAAGCCGCTAAGTTCACTTGTCGACGTCAGTTCTTTTAATCAACTTGACTCAACGGAGTATTCAAAAGATAAGAATCGGGTTTATTATTTTTATGACAATTCCGATGGAGGTAACAGGAACGTTGTGCTAGGTGCGGACCCAAAATCATTCAAAAGGCTTTGTGAGTACCGTTGGGGTATTGACAAAAACGCTGTCTATTACCAAAACAGAAAACTTGAAGGTCTGAATTTAGCCAAATTGCAAGTTCTTCATTCTACTGACACGTCAAACCATTTTGTTGATTATGTGAAGGACGACAAAGTGGTTTATCAAAGGGATATGGTTTTACAAGGTGCAGATGCGAAAACTTTCCAAGTTATAAGCGGACAAGAATGGGAAGCAGCGGATAAGAACCGTAAATATGGACAACGTTTATAGCAAGACAAAAACGAACTGCCAACACTACATTGCTGCCAGCGGCGGACACATCTCACCAGTCGAACATTCACCCTGCGCCGCCAGCAGCAATGCTTTTCCGTTAGCGGTCAGCATAAGACCGATCTTAAATAGACAAACGATAACGAAATACAAAAAATGAATAAAGTAGAAATTCCATTAAGCAAGTCAAAACTACTATTTGGAATTGGTGGTTCATTTCTCTTTGTTATATTAGGAGTTTATCTTTTTACAACCATTGCAGACCAACAAACAAGGTATAATCCTTTACTTGTAAAAGGAGTTGGGATAGCAAGCATTTTATTTTTTGGTGCAACAGGAGTTTATGGAGTAAAGAAAATGTTTGACAAAAGTGTTGGTTTGATGATTGATGAACACGGAATTATTGACAATACAAACGCAACAAGCATTGGACTTATTAAATGGTCTGACATAACAGATATACGAACAGAGCAAGTTATGTCAACAAAGTTTTTACTCATTTTTACAACTGACCCAAACGCAATTTTAGAAAAAGTCAGCGGGGTGAAACGCAAACTAATGGCAGGAAATATGAAAATGTATGGAACACCATTATCAATAACTTCTACGACCTTAAAATATAACTTTAAGGACTTGGAAAAGCTCTTAAAGGACAGACTAAATGAACAGCGAGAAAAAATGCCGAACTGCTAACAGGGATTTGGTGCTGTGGCGGCGGACACTTTGCTGGAGGTTGTGTTTATTCCCAAGCCGCCCATGGCCAAGCCCTAAACGTTGTGCTGCAAGTATATTGCAACAGCTTAAAATTAAAAACCCATGAAACACATCCCAACTTTATATGAATGGGCAGGTGATATACAAACTTTCGAAACCTTGTTCACCCAATTTTACGACAAGGTTTTGAAGGATGATTTATTGGGCGAAGTGTTTAGGGATATGTCGCCGGAGCATATAAAACATGTAGCTCATTTTGTGGCAGAAGTTTTTGGTGGAGATAAGCTATACACAAGCGAAGATGGTGGAAGCCACGCCAGAATGATAGGGAAACATATTGGCAAAATGCTGACAGAAGAGAAACGGCAACGCTGGGTGCAATTGCTGTTGCAAACCGCTGATGAAGTGGGGCTTAAAAGTGATCCCGAGTTTCGTTCTGCTTTTGTGGGGTATATTGAATGGGGAACCCGCATTGCAGTCATTAATTCTCAACTGGTTGAAAACCCAATGACCACGGCCGAGCCCATGCCTAAATGGGGCTGGGGAGAAACCGGCGGGCCTTACATTCCAAACGATAATTAGCCTATGGAAAATATTGATATCAGAAGCGTGACTTTAGACGACCTAACCCAATTACAAAAAATTAGTAAGCACACTTTTATAGAAACATTTTCAGCAGATAACACAGAGGCAGATATGCAAAAATATCTCGACGATAATCTTTCATTGGAAAAGCTGACGACCGAACTGAACAACAAAGACACTGCGTTTTATTTTGCTACAATTAATGACAACGTAATTGGTTATTTGAAACTAAATTTTGGTGAGGCACAGACAGAACTAAAGGATGATAAAGCCATTGAAATTGAACGGATCTATGTGCTAAAGGATTTCATCGGAAAAAGTGTTGGGCAGGTATTGTATGCAAAAGCAATTGAAGTGGCAAAGCAGATAGATGCAGATTATGTTTGGTTAGGCGTTTGGGAAAAGAATGGGAGAGCCATTAACTTTTATAAGAAAAATGGTTTCGTTGCATTTGACAAACACAGTTTTATGTTGGGCAACGACGAGCAGACAGATATAATGATGCGATTGCAACTGAACAATAAATAAGAAGTACAAGTAAGTTGAATCTACATAGATTACAACTTCTTCTAAACAATATACCGTGGCTAAAAAAGGCGAAAAAAAGTTGTCATCAGAACAACAGCAGGAATTACTTAGTACACTGAAAACTCGTTTTGAAAAAAACAGCAATCGGCATAAAAGTATTGAGTGGGATAAGGTGCAAGCAAAGCTGGAAGCGAATCCCGAAAAGTTATGGTCGCTCCACGAAATGGAAAGCACGGGCGGCGAACCGGATGTAGTGGGTGAGGATACGAAAACGGGTGAATATATTTTTTATGATTGTGCTGCTGAAAGCCCCAAAGGCCGCAGAAGTATTTGCTACGATCATGAAGCACTGAATTCCAGAAAAGAAAATAAGCCAGCAGACAGTGCGGTTAATATGGCTGCTACCATGGGCGTTGAATTGTTGACGGAAGAACAATATCGGGAATTGCAGCAACTGGGAAATTTTGACACGAAAACATCGAGCTGGGTGAAAGCACCGGACAAGGTGAGAAAATTGGGTGGCGCCATCTTTTGCGACCGTCGCTTCGACACTGTCTTTACCTATCACAACGGCGCAGAATCTTATTATGCTGGTAGAGCGTTTCGGGGTTTGCTGAGGGTTTAGATAAAAAGGTCATTCCTGCATCTGTCATTGCGAGGTTCTTGCCGAAGCAACCTCAAAAGCAGCAATTTCCCTAAATATGAGGTTGCTTCGTCGGGCAGGAACCCTCCTCGCAATGACGAGAAAAAAATCATTTTAATTACTGCCACTCAATAATCAAACAACCCCACCGGTAAAATCACTTCGAACTGGTTAGGTTGTGTAACGCCACGTAATTCCCTATCCAGCAGGCGGCTGTAGCGGAAGCCGAAAGTAACGGCCTGTTGGTTCCACCAGCGGGTATCAACAAATACTTCTAAACCTGCGGTGCTAAAGGGATACGTAAGGCCCGTACGCAGGCTTTTGCCTTGGGTGTAATCGTAAAAAGCATTGGCCCGAATGCGCCGGAAATATACCAGGTTGCCAAAGCCCCAATCGGGGTAGGCCAGCGGAAAATGGTAGTTGGCACCCAGCCGCCACATCCGAGGAAAATCAATAGCCGTGTAGCCACGGGAAAAAGGAAAACTATTGCCAAACGTGTATTGGTTAGCCGTATCACGGGCCTGGTAAGCAGCACTTAGCACCAGGCTATGAGCTGGGTGAAACCCTGGCAGATATAAATAGCCTGTAGCTAAAAACTGGTGTGCCGTATAATTGTTCAGAATGTTGCGGTACTGCACCACCAGCGTTTGTGCCCAATGCGGATAAATCTGTTGTGCGGCTTGCTGAATTTGCCCACTATACACCAGCCGGGTTTGTAAATAATTGAAGCCGTAATTGGGCACCCGGCCTTTTAAAATACCGGTGTAAGAAACGTGTTGATTATTGATAGATATGCTGGGCGTAAGGTAGCGGTACTGCCTGCCGCCACTCAGGTTGAGTGGTAGTTGCAGACCGGCATACGCATTGAATTCGTTGTAGTGAAAGTTCCTATTGTAGCTAAAAGTGCGGTTCCAGGTTTGGCTAATGCCTACAAACGGCTGCACATACAGGCCGCCATACACCAGGCTACCACCCAGCCGATGGCTGTTTTCATTACGGTTCCAGGTGTAATCAATGTTTGCTTGAAGTGTGTTTAAAATATTCTGCCCGTACAAGGTGAAAGAGTACTCTGGCTCATCGTAATAAGGCCGCCAGCTGTGGAAGTTGAAAGGATGTGTTAGCTTGTTGTAAGGGCTGGTGGTAAAGGCCCGTTGCGGTACGTTATTCAGCGTAGCACTGTCAAACTGTTGCAGGGCAGCCATGGCGTACAAATTAGGTAATGTGTTTTCTGCTGTAGGCACTTTTTGCCATTGTGTTTGTTGCTGCGGCAGGCGGGCCAGTCGGTAGCCATCAGCAGTAAAGGCAGAGGCTATAAGTTGACCTCCGTTCGTAGTACTGCCATAGTAGCCGGTAGGGTAGGAAGCTACCTGGTAAACGGCCTCTTCTTTTTCTGAATAGGCCCATATTTCATCGCTGCCTTTATTACTGGCACTAAAGAAAATCGTATCGCCTTGTAGTACCGGCAAACCAATTACTCTTTTGGCAAATGGTAGCAGTGTTTGGGGTGCAGCTGTGGCATCAGCAAGACTATATTTCTGAAAAGCCATCTGCCCTTTTCCATTTCTTACCATCGCATAAATGGACTGGTCATCAGCCGAAAATTTAGGGTAGGTAAATACGGTTCCGCTGCTGCCTTTATACGTTAGCAATACTTTCCCGCTGATGTCCAGTATTACCAGGTTGCTGCGTTGGTCGGTCGTCATTTCTACGGCGGCTAGTTTAGTGCCGCTGTGCGAAACGTCTGGCGAAAAGAAACGGGTATGGCGGGCAACTATCGTACGCTTACCAGTAGCCACATCTAGCAAAGAAATGTTGCTAAACTCCCGATAACCCCAACGGGCATCGGGCCGCAGGCTGGCATACACAATGCGGCCATTGTTGTACGAGAAATAATCTTCGTTGCTAATATCTCTTACCCGCAGTTTTTCTTCTTTGCCGTTACTATCTATCTGTACAAAAACGGGTATTTGCTGGTAGCCATATTTTAAGGCAATGATGTGGCCATTGCTGGTAGTATATGGGTAGCGATAATTGACTACATAGTTCTTATGTGCGGTTGTCAGCCATTTTACTTCCGGCACTTTTTCTTGCTGCCATTGGGCCTGGTAAAAGGCAAACGCATCCTGTACAAACTGTTCATATGATATGCCAGTGTGTTTGCGTACCGCCCCCTGAAATGGATAAAACAAGGGCTTGAAAGCCGCCGCATCCTGTGTTATTTTTCGCCAGATGTCCGGGCCATATTTTTCCCGGCCGTAGGCTACCAGCAGGTAGCCTAAATCGTAGTGATTGGGTACAAAATGCCGTAGTGATCCGTTGCGGAGTTTCATGTACGAATAGTGGCGATTGCCGTAGAAAAGACTCTGATAATTTTTAAAGAAAAAGGGTAACCGACCCCGGCCATTGGTAGATAAAGAAGTTTCGTTGAACACAGCATCGCCTTCAAAAAACCAGTCGGGTACGGAGCCTGCGTTAGCTACCGCCTGTCCTTCCTGCCCTAAAATGTAACTTAGAAATTTACTTAATCCTACCCTGAAATTGCTGTACTGCTGCACATGCCGGTATTCATGCAGGCTTAGATTATCGGCCCAACCGAGGGTGCCTAATTCAAAATTGTCTTGCGGGGCAAACAGGTAAAACTCACTACGGTACGGTGCCAGGCCCACATACGCATTGGAAACGGTGGTTTGGTTTTGCAGCACAATGTTCACCTTACGCAGTGTTTTGCCAATGGTGGTATTATGGTCCCGTTGCAGTTCGTGTATAACGGCTGCTACTCTTTCTGCCGTACTATCCAGCCCTACGGGAAAAATAATGCGGGCCGTATCGGTATTGATCTGTCGCCATTTGAGGGAACCGGGGTTGCCGCCAAATTGCTGCGAATAACTAAGAAAAAAGGAAAAGGCAAAAAATAAAAAGCAAGCAATGCGGCGCATTTTCGTAGGCGGATTTGAGGCGGAAGTTACAGAAAAGACCCACGCCCAAGGTCCTTTCTAAATCTCCCCCAAGCCCCCACCCAACCTCCCCCAACGGGGGAGGGGCTAAACCGTAACATTTTTGGCCTCCCTTTTATCTTCTTATAAGTCATTACTTGAGTCTTCGCATCAGTAAAGCCCAATGGATAGATAAAACTTGAATGGTGCCAACGCCGCATGAGTTTAATGGATAGATAATAGCTTGGCTCAAAAAGAAAACGGCCGAACCAGGCCACCAGTGATGTGAAAACCAGCAAAGTCAGCACAGCAAACTGTATTTTCTTCCTGACTTTCGGTCTTCCCGACTTTCGGACTTTCTGCCCCATCTTTGAGCAAAAGAACCGTACATGACAGAAGATGAGTACAACCGGCATTTGGAAGTGCTAGTAGCAAACGCTTTGCAGGAAGACATTGGTGATGGCGACCATAGTACGTTGTGCTGTATACCGCCCACGCAAATGGGCAAAGCGGTGCTGAAAATAAAGCAGGCCGGTGTATTGGCCGGGGTGCAGGTAGCCCGAAAAATATTTCATCAGATATCGCCAGAGGTAGCTTTTCATCAATACAAAAATGACGGGGAAGACATGCACTCCGGCGAAACAGCTTTTGAAATACATGCCCCGGTACAAACCATACTAAGTTGCGAACGGCTGGTGCTGAATACGATGCAGCGGATGAGCGGCATTGCTACTCTTACCCGACGCTATGCAGATAAGCTGAGAGGCTACAAAACAAAGATTCTGGATACCCGCAAAACCACGCCCAACTTTCGCCTGTTGGAAAAGGAAGCGGTACGCATCGGTGGGGCTGTCAACCATCGGTTTGCGCTGTACGATATGATTATGCTGAAGGATAATCATATTGACTATTGCGGCGGTATTGAAAAAGCAATTGACCTGGCGTACAACTACACCCAACAGGTAAAGCCGGGCCTGAAAATAGAAGTAGAAACCCGCAACCTGGATGATGTGCAACGGGTACTTGCCGCCGGACAGGAAAAGGTGTTTCGGGTAATGCTGGACAATTTTTCACCAGATCAACTTACTGAGGCACTAAAACTAATTGATGGTCGTTTTGAAACAGAAGCCAGCGGCGGTATTAATCTCGATACCATCGAATCTTTTGCGGCCACCGGTGTGGATTATGTAAGCGTTGGCGCACTCATTCACCAGGCACAATCGCTTGATCTAAGTTTGAAAGCAACTTTTTAGAAGAGATGAGCGATAAGAGATAAGTTATGAGTTTTACCTGACGAACTTATCTCTTATCACTCATCTCTCATAACTTATAACCTTTTAAAACGTGGCAAAAAATAAACTTTCCTCCTTCTCTGGCATCGTTTATTCTACCGATCCGAATTTTAAAATAGAAGAAGAAAAAACAGACGTAGAAACGTTAGCTACGGCACAGCAGCCGCTCCGAATAAAGCTAGACACCAAACACCGGGGTGGTAAAGCAGTTACGCTCATCACCGGTTTTGAAGGCAAGGCTGAAGATTGCGAAGAACTGGGCAAGAAGTTGAAAACCGTTTGTGGTACCGGTGGATCAGTAAAGGACAATGAAATCATAGTGCAGGGTGATAATAGGGACAAAGTGCTGCAATGGCTGCTGAAAAATGGCTATACGAAGGCAAAGAAAATTTGAAATTATTATGTCGGTTCTAATTCTAACTCACTACGCATGAAGACAAAAATTTTGACGCTGATTGGTATCCTGGTGTTTAGTATTGGTTCAAAAAGTGTTTTTGCTCAAAACTCAATTGACAGCATTATAACAATAGAAAAGTTGAGGGAGGTAGTATATTATCTGGCGGCTGATAGTCTGCAAGGGCGTAAGTTCAATACTTCGGGAGGCGATAGTGCTGCTAAATATATTTCAGGTAAAATGGAAGCAGCTGGTGTCAAAAAGATAAAAGGATTAAGCGGTTACTTACACAATTTTGGAGAGGAATTTAAGTATGTCAAAAATGTGACTGGTGTGTTGCCGGGAACCGGTAGAAAGGATGAAGTCGTTGTTATTTCAGCACATTATGATCACTTAGGGGTATCGGAAAACTGGAAGCCCAAAATGAAACGGGATGTGGTGTACAATGGTGCTAACGACGATGCAAGCGGAGTAGCGGTTATGCTTTCACTGGCCAGTTATTTTGCCAGCATACCACACCAGCGAACTATTGTATTTGTGGCCTTTTCAGGTGAAGAGGTTGGTCTGTGGGGTTCACGGGCATTTTGCACCATCATTAAGCCTGATCTGGTGGTAGCGCAGATTAATTTAGAGATGCTGGGACGTAGTGGTGAGTATAAAAAGCCATTTATAACCGGACATTGGCACAGCGATCTAAGAGATATACTAAACAAAACAATCAACGATTCGCTGCATACCACTTATTACTTTGAGAAAGATAATACAGGTGACAGACGTTTGTTTGTTCGCTCCGATAATTTTCCACTGGCCCGGCTAGGAATACCTGCACACACCATTATGCTTACTACTGATTTGGATGCCTATTACCACACCTTAAAAGATGAAGCGCCTTCACTGGACTACATAAATATGTGCGGTATTGCCCGAAATATAGCACTGGCCATTACACCGCTTGTACAGAGTAGTATTACGCCTAAAAGAATTGATACCAGTAATTTGCCTGCTGGATTTTATTAATACAAAAACACCTTTGTGTACTTATGAAATTTCCTTTTTTGCTGGTAATTATATGGCTTTGTAGTTTGCCTGTTTTGTTTGCCCAAACCGTAAACCTCGACGTACTAATGGGCGACAAAAAAATCGGCGATATTACCGCTACTAAAACGGTGAAAGGCAAAACAGCAACCGAAACACTTAGCAGTAAAGTTTCTGTTACCATGCTGTTTGCCGTAAATGTGGAAAGTTCTATCGCCTCTGAGTTTAAAGATGGCAAGCTGGTAAAAACGGAAGCGGTACGCACTTCCAACGTGAAGACGGAAAATAAGACAACCAGTATAATCTGGGATGGTACGCAATATACCATCACTAAAGAACGCAGCGAGCCGGAAACGCTCAATACTCCCATCACTTACACGCTGCTTGATTTGTACCTGGCCGAGCCTGCCGCCAGTACTACACAGGTTTTCAGCGAACAAGGCGCTCATTATTTGCCACTAACCTTGTTAGAAAAACATCGCTACCAGCTACAAATCAACGATACTAAAAAGGATATTTACCAGTACAATGATAAAGGCAAACTGGTGCAGATAGAAACGGTAATTGCGATGAACAAAGTGGTGTTTAAAGTGCGGTAGAAAGGCAATGTTTGAAAACCATTTTGCTATGTTTTTCCATTGCTCACTATTCATTATTCATTTGCCTTATGACGGACGTTTACCAAATTATTTCTCCTGTAGAAATTCTACTGCCTATCGTTCTTAGCATCCCTCATGCAGGTATTCATTTTCCTGAGGAATTAGCTGATGATTACAAGCCTGAAATACTGCCACCCGACGATACAGATTGGTTTGTAGATCAGTTGTACCAATTTGGTACCGCCTTAGGCATTCCCATCATCAAAGCCCAATACAGCCGCTGGGTGATAGACCTCAATCGCAACCCTGATAGCCAGCCCCTGTACACCGATGGCCGCCTGATAACCGGCCTTTGTCCGGCTACAGATTTTTTAGGAACTTCCATTTATAAAGAAGGTAGAGAAGCTATAAGCAATGAAGAAGTAGCCCGCAGAAAGGAGCTGTATTTTGAGCCCTATCATCAACAGGTGCAAACACTACTGAATGAAATAAAAGCTCAATTTGGCAAAGTGTTGCTGTGGGATTGTCATTCGATTCGCAGGCAGGTGCCAACTATCAGCGCTACTCCTTTTCCGGATATGATATTGGGTAGTGTGGATGAAACTTCTGCTGGTAAGAATATCATTGATACTGCCCTTCACTCGTTGTATTCAGCCAATCATCAGGTGAAGCACAATCATCCTTTCAAAGGTGGTTTTATTACCCGGCATTTTGGAAAACCATCGCTCAACCAACATGCCTTGCAATTGGAGATGTGTAAAGACCTGTACATGGATGATAGCGAAACAAACTACGATGAAAGCCGGGCTGCTACAATGCAAGAACTTTTAAAGCAAACCTTGCTGCAGGTAGCAGCATCACTTTAATTATTTTTCGTCCATGTATTACTACCGGTTCGAAGCATTACTACAAAAAGAGGGTTGGCTTAGCCCGGCTTATGTTGGGGTAAATGCCGCAGGTATTATTCAGTATTTATCGCAGGAAAAGCCGGATGCAGAAATGATTGAATCTGTTGCTGGGGCAACGCTACCCGGTTTTCAAAATGCTCATTCGCATGCTTTCCAGTATGGCATGGCGGGGCAGGCCGAAATACATGCACCTGATACGCAGGATGATTTTTGGAGCTGGCGGGAAGCCATGTATCAATGTGCGTTGAGTTATGATCCTGATGAGTTAGAAGCAGTGGCTGTGAAGCTTTATAAGCACCTGCTACGCTGTGGCTACACCGCCGTAGCCGAGTTTCACTATCTACATCATAATAAAAATGGGGTGCCATACAACAACCTGGCGGAAATGGGGGAGCGATTAATAGCTGCCGCTGCTATTGCCGGGATAAAAATTACATTGGTGCCGGTCTTTTATCAGCAAGGCAATTTTAGTGAGCCACCCCAGCATAGACAACGACGTTTTATTTCTAAAACGTTGGATGAATATTTTGCCTTACTCGATGGCAGCCGCACCGCTGTTTCGCATTATTCAAAAGCATCACTGGGTTTTGGAGTGCATTCATTGCGGGCCGTTGCGGGGGAAGATATTATCGCCACTTTCCGACAAGGACCGACTGATTTGCCTTTTCACTTACATGCCGCTGAGCAGCTGAAGGAAGTGGCCGACTGCACCGCTTTTTATGGCAAGCGGCCCATTGATTGGCTGTTGCAAAACTTACCGCTTAGCGACCGTTTTCACCTAGTGCATTGTACCCACTTAGCAGATGATGAAGTGTTAGACCTGGCTGCTTCTGGTGCTAACGTGGTACTATGCCCCGGTACGGAAGGAAACCTGGGGGATGGTATTTTCCAGCTGACAGATTTTGCCAAACAGGGGGGAAGCTGGAGCATTGGTACGGATAGCCACATTAGCCTGAACCCGCTGGAAGATTTGCGCTGGCTAGATTATGCTCAACGCCTGGCCACCCACCGCCGTAACACATTTGCCAACGGTGCTGCTACCTTAATTGATAAAACATTTTTTGCCGGCAAAAAAGCAATGGGCTTACCGGTAGTGGATTATTTTGCCGTAGGCCAGCCGTTGGATGCTGCTGTGTATAGCATGAGTAATCCGTTGCTGGCGCAAGCTCCGCTGCAGCACCTGCTACCGGCCATTTTGTACACCGCTGATTCTGCCAGCCTGTACGGAACGCTGGTTGATGGGAAATGGGCGTGGAGGAATGGACAATGAACAATGAACAGTGAACAGTGAATAATAGATAATGAAAAGTGAACAATGAATAGTGATAAACCGGAGTGAGATGGGGTTTTCAAACAAATAAGTGAACAGGTAAAGAGGTGGACGAATAAATAAAAAATGGTGCCTGGCCGATTTTGGAAGCGCCACGGATAGGAGCTAAGTACCCCACAGGCGGCGGATGAATAGCAGAAGAAATAAATGAAGCTACTACGCCGCCGAGGAGTACTTGCGGATAGCCGGGCCCGCAGGGGGCGCCCAAAATTGTATTGCTATGCTTTTGCCAGTTGGATGATGTCTTTTACTTCCAGCACCTGTTGCGGGTAGTCTTTGGTTACCACATAAATCATGGCCCGGCCCAGCTCCTGCAAAGTAGAGCCGGAGTTGGAATACAGGGCTTTTGTAACCGGGTACAACCATCCAAAATACTTATACCAGTTTTTCAGGTTTTTCTGGCCGGGTGTAGCTTTCAATATTCCGGGGCGAAAGGCGTACACTTTTTTGAAGGGCAGCTTCATCAGGTCGTTTTCGGTTTTGCCTTTTACCCGTGCCCAGCTCAGCCAGCTTTTCTCTGCTGTATCGGTGCCGGAGCCAGAGATGTAGCAGAAGGACATGTTTTTGTTTCGCTGTAGCAGCACCTGGGCTACGTGTAGCGTAAGGGTGTAGGTAGTTTTGTAGTAATCGTGTTTGCTGATGCCAATGGAAGAAATGCCCAGGCAAAAAAAGCAGGCATTGTAACCGCTAAGCTGGTCTGCAATGGGGTGCAGATTATAAAAATCGGCATAGATAATTTCCTTCAGCTTTGGGTGCTGGTGGCCACAAGGTTTGCGGTTGATGACCAACACGGCTTCTACTGCCGGGGTGGCCAGGCATTCGAGCAGTACACCTTCGCCTACCATGCCGGTGGTGCCGGTTATAATTACTCGTAAGTTCATTTGAAACATATTAGTACACCTGCTGCAACAGCTATGTAGCCGAAAGGTTGGTGGCAAATTCACGGATGTCTTTAGCTAGAAACTCCGGTTCTTCTAGGGCTGCAAAGTGCCCACCCGCTGAAGCATCAGTCCAGTGCTGCACATTAAAGAACCGTTCGGCAAATGCTTTAGGTGAGGGGATAATATCTTTTGGGAAAATACAAACCCCGGTAGGCACTTCTACCTTGCCGCCTCCCTTTGTAGGGTGGTGTACTGTTTCGTAGTAAATGCGAAAAGAGGAATTAGCTGTTTCAGTAGCCCAATAAATGGTAATGTTGGTAAGTAGTTCGTCTTTGGTAAATCGGCTTTCCACATTGCCATCGCAGTCACTCCAGATTTTGAATTTTTCAATAATCCAGCCTGCCAGTCCGGCGGGTGAATCGTTGATACCATAAGCCAGTGTCTGTGGCTTGCTGCCCTGAATCATTCCATAAGCACCTTCCACCATTTGCCAGGCTTTTCCTTTTTCCAGGTAGGTTTTTTCGGCTGCTGTCAGGTCTTCCGGCTTTACGGTAAAAATGTGGGTATAAGGAATATCGGTGAAATGGATAGCAATCAGCGAATCAGCGTAATGTAGGGCCAGTTGTTCGGTAATACTGCTGCCCCAATCGCCACCATGCGCGGCAAACTTTTCATACCCTAATTCATCCGTCATAAGGTCGGCGAACAATCCGGCTATTTTTTTCGTATTCATCCCTTCTTTCTCCGGAATACCGGAAAAACCATAACCAGGAATAGAGGGAACAACAACATCAAACGAGAAGCCATTTTCGTCGGCTTTTGTTAACAGGGGGATAAGTTTGAGAAAGCGGATAAAACCGCACCACCCCCCCCGCAACGCCCGATTGTCTTTACGGGGAGTTCGTCCGTTCGCTACTGGGATAGTCTAGCAGATTATTTCCCGAATAAACCCGTGCTGCAACGCGGGTTTGGTGGTTCTCAACTGGGTGATGTGCTGCGCTATGCCGACCGGGTTATTGTTCAATATGAACCGAAGCAAATCGTGCTGTATGCCGGTGAAAATGATATTGCTACGGGGAAACAAACCGGTCAGCAAACC